>JAGQVX010000060.1 GCA_020437755.1 Flavobacteriales bacterium | reverse complement strand
CGCGTCAACCTGTACGATCTGTTGATCGTGGCTAAACCCGACAGCGTTTTCAGCGATAAAGACAAGGTCATTCTCGATCAGTTCATCATGAATGGAGGCAAAGTATTGTGGATGATCGACCCCATACTTACCGATCTTGACTCGCTGCGCGAACGTCAGGGAACCATGGGCATTACCAATGAAATGGGACTGTACGACATGCTATTTGACTATGGCGTGCGTTTGAATCGCGACATGGTTATCGATTATCAGTGTGCGCCCATCGCTTTCGACGCTGGCCCTATGGGAAATCAGCGTAGTATGGAATTGTTCAATTGGTACTTCTCTCCAGTTGTTATTCCGGGGGATAACGCCCACCCTATTTCACTCAACCTGGACCCGATACTCTTTCAATTTGCAAGCAGTCTGGAGCCTGTGGGAGATGACAGCAGCGTCACCAGGACCCCACTCCTTCGAAGCAGTGAAATCAGTAAAATCCTCAAAGCTCCCGTGCGGGTGAATTCGGGAATTGTCAATTTGGGTATCGATTATTTTCAAAGTAATCCCCAACCCCACCGCACAATGGCAATGCTCCTCGAGGGCGAGTTCAATTCCAACTTTCAATTCCGTCTGCCCGAGAAAATCACCAACGACCCCAATATTGCGTTCCGTGATCGCAGCGTACCTACAAAGATGATCGTCATTGGGGATGGCGACATTGCCCGAAACAGCATCATACCCGGAGGTCAGGGGCCAATGCCGGTCCCACTGGGATACGACCGGTATGCGGGAAGGGTCATCTACGACAACCGGGAGTTTTTGCTCAACGCCGTAAACTATCTACTTGACGATAAGGCGCTAATATCGATGCGCAGCAGAAGTATCGTACTGCGCAAATTGAATGAAGAAAAATGTTTGAATGAACGCACTTTCTGGCAAGTAATCAATGTAGTGCTGCCCCTGGCAATCCTTGCTATTCTGGGGGTGATTCAATATGCGCTTCGCCGTCGAAAATACAGCCATGCTTAACTCATGAAAAAGAATCTTACACTACTTTTCATACTTATCCTCCTGACTGCTGCCGCCGGTGTAGTTTGGTGGATTCAGGGAGACACTACACGGTCCGCAGGTGTGGTATTGAATGATTTCAGTATCGAAGACACCTCAACCGTAACTCGCATTGTCATCAGCGCTACAGATGGCAAAGCTGTTGACCTTAACCGAAAAAAAGGAGAATACTTGTGGACGCTCAACGGTAAGTATAAAGCCCGAAAGGACGCCACAGACCTCCTGCTGAAGACCTTTAAGAGAATCTCGGTGAAATCACACGTCCCCAAGGCAGGAATCGAAAACACCATTCGAATGATTGCCGGAAACGGATACCGCGTAGATATCTACACCGAAGAAGGGATCGCTAAAAGTTACCTGATTGGAACTTGCACCCAGGATCATTTCGGAACATACATGGTTCTGGAACACGCTGATGGAACCCGAAGCGCTGAGCCGTTGATCATGCATATGGAAGGATTTACCGGCTGCTTACGTCAACGCTTCTTCACCGATGAAAGCGACTGGCGATTTACGGGAGTCTTCAACTACGAAAATCTGGACATTTCCCGCATTGACCTGATCAACCATCAGTCCCCTCTTTCTTCCTTCACCATCAGGTATCAAGGGGAAAACAACATCAATTTGTACCCGTACGACACGCCCGATAAATTTCCCTTTTTCGATACGCTTGCCGTTAAAGACTACATGTTACTGTTTAAAAAGATACATCTCGAAACGTACAATAACCACCTGACAGAGACAGCCCGGGATTCATTGCTGCAATCTACTCCCGCGTATACGGTAAAAGTAACTGACAATCAAGGCACTTCCCGACAAATCGATCTGTATTGGAAAAAGCCAATTATGCGTCAATTGGATGACAACGGGCAAATCATGCCTTGGGATGGGGACCGCATGTTTGGAAAGGTTGGCGATGAAGTTGTACTCGTTCAACGTTACACCTTTGATCCAATACTTCGGGACATCCGAAGTTTCCTTCATTGATTGTTAAAACTGTTCGTAAAGTGAACGCCGATGACTCGATAATAGTCATTGGCCAGATCAAAATTATAGACGACGATCTGATACTCATTCTCCGTTTCAGAGTGATTCCCCTCAATAACACTTAAATCGGCTATTGACGAGCCCTTTTTTCTGGCTGCAATGGCATAGTTGTAATATCCTTGCTTCATCAGTCGGGTTAGCTCATAAGACCGATTATCAGGATTGTATTGAAAGCGATTCTCTTCCTGCATGCGCCATCCGGCAAATGCTCCAAATAAGTAAAAATCAGCATCGCTCAATGCCAGATCAAAAGGCATGTTGAAATGAACGAAGGCATAGTCTGCCTCCAAATCGGTATCGATACCGGTATCATTGTATGGCAAGTACTTTCCGTTTATATCCGGATCGGTGCGGTACAAAGTAAAAGTGCGGAGTGCTTCAGGAGTCACCCACACGTGCCACCCGTCTTTTAGAATACGCGTGCTATCTACGCGCATACTCAAGTACTTTAGATTCTTCATATCGAGCGACCGAAATTCATTACCCCCCATGAAGTTCAGGCGTTCTCCATAATTGTAGTCCAACTCCTTGTCCTTCACAAACCGAGGTTCCAGGTCCATAATGGCGTTATCCCATCTGTTGTTTTGAAGAACGACAACTTCCAGATCCTCATAGGGATTCTGGATGGCAAATGCCGGATGAATTACGCTGAAATCCACTTCCTGAAGGTAGCGGCGCTCACTCACCATGGAAGACTCATGCACGTTGGACACAACAGAGACCAACTGCTCGTAGATCACAAATCGCTGCGTGAACACAGGCTCATCGCGATTTCCGTTCTCGTACACAAACAGCACATAATTGCCACTTTTGGTGATCTCACACATTTCATTGGGAAATGAAAACGTATAATGCGTATAATCGATCAGGGTGTTGAAACTTTGATCGTAATCAGATATGTAGTTCTCTTCAAATCCCCGGATATATTCGGCGGCATCCAGATCCGAACGCTCCCACCATGGATTGCAATGAATAAGCGTGTAGTAGTAGTCGGAAAAACCACCATTCAGATCATCGAACGACACCACAAAGGGAGCATCTCCGTGTAAATCGCGAAATGGATGGGAAATGACATTCCCCTCCAAATGAAGTCTCACGGAAGCGATCCCCATTTTGTACGTTTGATTATTCATTTCCAGCACATAATCTGCTGATTCACCGATCGTTCGATCACCACTCAAATCCCCCGTTTTTCCCTTATTATGAGCCAACACAGGTCCAGATATCCACAACAGTATCAACAAGATCAAAAACACATTTCCTGTGTTGCCTGTATATCCTTGGTTTCGACGAAAATTAAACTTATTTATATTCATTCTAAATTATTCATAAAAGGGATTTATCGGACCTACAAGTCCTCTGCAACCTTTAATTTTGCCCCCCGAAATTAACGTATAAACCTTCAAATGTCGCAATCGTTTAAGATTCGAAAAGGAGTAGATATTCGCCTCCAGGGTGAGGCCGGTAAAAATATCAATCCGACCCCGAGCATCAGCGAATTTGCGGTGAAACCACCCGATTTCCACGGGCTCACCCCAAAAATGCTTGTAAAAATAGGGGAAAGAGTAAAAGCGGGTTCGTCGCTTTTCATCGACAAATACAATGCCAAGATCAAGTTCGCGTCGCCGGTTAGCGGTGAAGTGACCGATATCGTTCGAGGAGCGAAAAGACGCATCCTCGAGGTTCGCATTAAGGCTGATTCCACGCAGGAATACGAGTCGTTTTCTTCGATCAATCCACAAACCGCAACCCGAGAAGAAGTTATCGAAGCACTCCTCAATGCAGGAATGTGGCCTTTCGTTCGTCAGCGTCCGTTTAGCATCGTTGCAAACCCTGAAGATCAGCCGAAGTCGATCCACGTGAGCTGCTTTGACAGTGCACCTTTGGCGACCGATATTGAGTTCGCGCTGAAAGATGAAATGGACAACTTCGCGGTTGGTATTGAAGCTTTGAAAAAGTTGGCCAACGGTAAAAATGTGAATCTGGGTGTTCGCGCAGGTTCATCAGCATTTAATACCATTCAAGGAGTGAACATCGCTGCGTTCAGCGGTCCTCATCCGGCAGGAAATGTAGGTGTACAGATCCACAAAATTGACCCAATCAATAAAGGTGAGTCTGTTTGGTATGTTGATGCGCAGGATGTTGCCAATATCGGACGTATGTTCTCGACGGGAAAGGTTATGCTGCGCAAAACGATTGCACTTGCCGGTTCGGAAATGAGCAATACAGGGTATTGTCAGATTACCATGGGAGCTCATGTGGCGTCGTTGGTAGGATCTCTGCCCGAAGGCACACGACTCATTAGCGGCGATGTTCTCACCGGAACTCAGATTGAAGCAAACGGATATCTGGGTTGGTATGAAAACATGCTTACTGCCATTCCGGAAGGAACTGAGCCTCAATTCATGCTTACCAAAGGATGGTTAGGGCCAGGTCTCGATAAGTTTTCGGTTTCTCGCGCCTTCCCAACATGGTTGATGCCTAAATCGAAAAAGTGGAATCTGAACACCAATCAAAATGGTGAAGAACGTGCATTCGTAGTGACCGGACAGTACGAAAAGGTTTTTCCTTTCGATATCTATCCCGTTCACCTCCTTAAAGCCATTATCGTCAATGATATTGACGCGATGGAAAAACTGGGGATTTATGAAGTCGCCCCTGAGGATTTTGCCTTGTGCGAATATGCATGTACTTCGAAGATTCCGGTTCAATCTATTGTTCGCAAAGGATTGGATGTAATCAAAGAAGAGTGTGCTTAACCCCAAAACACGAGAAAAGTGAAAGCATTACGTAAGCTTATCGACAATAACATCAGACCACACTTCGAGGAAGGTGGAAAACTGAAGCGGTTTTGGGTGGTATTCGACTCACTCGACACCTTTGCATTTGTACCCGGACACACCACTCATAGTGGTGCTCATATCCGAGACGGAATCGATATGAAGCGTACCATGATGATGGTAATTATCGCTTTGATTCCTTGTCTGCTCTTCGGAACCTGGAACATCGGTCACCAGTACCTCCTGGGTATGGGTGCTGTTTCATCAGGTGATCCACTCATGAGCATGTTCTGGGAAAAATTCGGATGGGGAGCTACGCGTATTCTGCCATTGTTAGTGGTGTCGTACGGCGTAGGTCTCGGAATTGAATTCCTATTTGCAGGATTGCGCAAACACTCCATCAACGAAGGATTCCTGGTATCGGGGATGTTAATCCCTTTGATTGTACCTGCAGACATCTCACTTTGGATGGTTGGATTGGCTACTGCCTTTGCCGTAGTTATTGGTAAAGAAGTATTTGGAGGTACCGGAATGAACATCGTCAACGTTGCGCTCACTGCACGTGCCTTCTTGTTCTTTGCGTATCCTACCAAGATTTCGGGTAATGTATGGCTCATGGCCAATGAAGGCGATACATTCGCCGACGGATACACCGGAGCTACAGCGATGGGAGAACTAGCCAACACTATCGGTCAGCCTGTAGGTGGAAACGGTACGGCATCAATTCGAGCCATGTTCTCCGATTCAGGGGCTTACAGTTTGTGGAATCAATTCGTGGGATTAGAGCCGGGCTCGATAGGTGAAACCTCTGCCCTCGCCTGCTTGATTGGTGCTGCTATTCTGTTGTTTGTAGGTATCGCAAGTTGGAGAGTTATGGCTTCATTCTTTGTTGGAGGATTTGTCATGGCATTCATCTTCAACTCATTCCCCGCAAACGATTTCATGGCTATCCCCCCTATTCATCAATTGATGATGGGTGGCTTCTTCTTTGGTATGGTGTTCATGGCTACTGATCCGGTAACTGCGGCACAGACCAACACAGGGAAATTCATCTATGGCTTCTTCGCCGGGTTCTTCTCGATTATGATTCGCGTGTTCAATCCCGCTTATCCTGAAGGGGTAATGATGGCTATCCTGTTTATGAATGTGATGGCTCCAATGATCGATCACTACGTGATTCAGGCCAATATCAAGAAACGACTTAAACGAGCTGCTGTTGCAGCCTAATTAGCAGAGCTATGGCAATAGATAAGAACAGTAACGTCTTCACTTTCGCCTTCGCCGGAATTATGGTGACGGTAGTTGGTGCCATTCTCGCCTTTCTCTTCATCAGCTTGAAACCACTGCAGGTTGCCAACGATGAAGACAAGAAAAAGATGGACATCATGGGGGCTATTGGTTTCGAATCCGGTACTGAAGCCGGACAAGTTAACCGTGGTAACTCAGGTGAGTTGTTTGACAAATACGTTGTTGAACGCGTAAGTATTGACTACAATGGAAATGTGGTTAAAACAGCTACCGGTACCATTGTGAGCGGCGATAAAACCGATCCTTTCAATATTGATGTGCAGAAAGAGTACCGAAGCAAGATCAAGAAAGTAGTTAAGAAGAATAAAAGGGATCCGGAAAATCTGGCTGTCGAGATGGCAGCAGTGGAAACTGCATATCCTCTCTACGTATGCGAGAAAGACGGACAAAAGCTTTATGTTATTCCTGTTTCAGGAACTGGGCTTTGGGGTCCGATCTGGGGATACGTAGCGCTCAAAGACGACTTCCGTACCATTTCAGGTGCCAAGTTTGACCACGAAGGTGAAACTCCGGGTCTGGGTGCCGAAATCAAAGAATCAGTCTTTCAGGACAAGTTCGTTGGCAAGACCCTTAATACAGGAAGCGAACCACTTTTCGAGATCGTTAAAGGTGGAACGCCCAACGTGAAAGACTATCAAGTGGATGGTATCACCGGTGGAACCATCACCTCTAAAGGTGTTGGCGAAATGGTGGACCGCACGTTGAAGATTTACGAACGTTATTTTAAAACCCTTTAACCTGAAGACCATGAGTACAGAAACACAAGCACTTCAGGAAGTTAAAAAAGAGTCTTTGTTCTCGAAGAAGAACAAAAAACTCGTTACCGATCCACTTAGCGACAATAACCCTATTACCATTCAGGTATTGGGTATTTGTTCGGCTTTGGCTATCACCGTGCAGATTCAGCAGGCGCTTATGATGTCGCTTTCAGTAATCTTCGTATTGATTGGTGCCAACGTGATCGTTTCGATGATGCGTAAGATTATTCCAGATCGTATCCGTATCATCGTTCAGTTGATCGTTGTAGCTTCACTTGTAATCATCGTTAACGAATTTCTGAAAGCCTACGCACCCGACATTTCAGAGCGTCTTTCAGTATTTGTAGGATTGATTATTACCAACTGCATCATTATGGGTCGACTGGAAGCCTTTGCATTGGGCAACAAGCCGGGTCCTGCAATGATGGATGCTATCGGTAATGGTATGGGCTATGCCTGGATCCTACTGGTAGTTGCCGTAGTTCGTGAAATCTTTGGTTCAGGGTATATCAACCTAGAAGGACTTGGATTGACTAAAATCCAGATCTTCCCACAAGCTTTCTATGAAATGGGATACATGAACAACAACCTCATGATCCTCCCTCCTATGGCTCTCGTAGTAGTGGGTATCATTATCTGGATTCAACGTTCACGAAATAAGGCATTGATCGAAGATCACTAGAATTAGTTTTCTAACAAGAATATTATGGAATACATCAATATATTAATCAAGGGTATTTTCATTGAAAATATGATCTTCGCCTACTTCCTCGGTATGTGTTCATACCTGGCAGTTTCGAAAACGGTGAAGACAGCCAACGGATTGGGACTGGCGGTGATCTTCGTACTTTGTATAACCATCCCGCTCAACTACCTCCTCGAAAACTACGTTCTTAAGGAAGGCGCTTTGAGCTGGTTGAGTCCTGACTATGCATCGATCGACTTGAGCTTTCTCAGCTTCATCATGTTCATCGGTGTTATCGCGTCTATAGTTCAGTTGGTTGAAATGGTAGTTGAGCGATTCGCACCGGCGCTGTACGGTGCCTTGGGGATCTTCCTCCCGCTTATTGCCGTTAACTGCTCAATTCTGGGTGGTGCACTTTTCATGCAGCAACGACAGTATAACGATGCGTTGGAAGCCACTTCATTCGCGCTTGGATCGGGTATTGGCTGGTGGCTCGCGATTGTGGCCATTGCTGCTATTCGTGAAAAGATTCGCTACTCGAATGTACCTGCCCCACTCCGTGGTTTGGGTATTACTTTCATCATCACCGGACTCATGGGGATTGCCTTCATGAGCTTTATGGGAATTGACTTCTAAACCGAATTAAGGGAACGAAAATATTATGGAGACTATAATTCTAAGTATTGCATTTTTCCTGTTGGTGATCTTCCTCCTTGTAGGCTTGCTTTTGTTTGCAAAGGCAAAGCTTTCTCCTTCGGGAAAGATTAAGATCAACATCAACAATGACAAAACCATTGAAGTAGACGGCGGATCAACCCTCCTTTCTACTCTCGGTAGCGCCGGAATCTTCCTCCCTTCTGCTTGTGGTGGTGGCGGCACATGTATTCAGTGCACCTGCCAGGTGATGGAAGGTGGCGGAAGCATCCTTCCTACGGAAGAACCGCACTTTACTCGTAAGCAAATCGCTGCCAACTGGCGTTTGGGCTGTCAGGTTAAGGTGAAGGAAGACATGAAAATCCAGATTCCTGAAGAGGTATTTGGAATCAAGAAGTGGGAATGTGAAGTCATTTCCAACTACAACGTCGCTTCTTTCATCAAAGAATTTGTTGTTCGCCTTCCGGAAGGTGAAGAGCTGGAATTTGAAGCAGGCGGTTATATTCAGATCGATGTTCCGGCCATTACGGTTGACTACAAAGAGATTGATATCACTGCGCACCCTGAACACCACAAAGACCCTAAGACCTTCCAAACGGAATGGGACAAGTTTGGCTTGTGGGACCTCAAAATGGTGAATGACGAACCAATCGTTCGCGCCTACTCTATGGCCAACCACCCTGCTGAGGGAAATATTGTAATGTTGAACATTCGTGTTGCTACCCCACCTTGGGACCGCGCACGAAATGCATGGATGCAAGTGAATCCGGGTATTTGTTCTTCGTATGTCTTCAGTCGCAAGCTTGGCGATAAAGTGACCATCTCAGGTCCTTATGGTGAATTCTTCATCAAAGAAACCGATGCAGAGATGATTTACATCGGCGGTGGTGCGGGTATGGCTCCAATGCGTTCTCACTTGTTCCACCTCTTCCACACGGTGAAGACAGGTAGAAAGGTGACCTACTGGTACGGTGGTCGATCGAAGCGTGAGTTGTTCTACCTGGATGATTTCAAAAAGATTGAAAATGAGTTTCCTAATTTCCGATTCTACGTGGTGCTCTCTGAGCCTGCAGAAGAGGATAACTGGAAAGTGAAGAAAGACATGGCCGACCGCGAAGGAGATGGTTTCCTAGGGTTTGTTCACCAGGCAGTTATTGATAATCAATTGTCAAAGCATGATTCTCCTGAGGACATTGAATTCTACTTCTGTGGTCCTCCGATGATGAACCAGGCAGTAATCAAAATGTGCGATGACTGGGGGGTTCCACCCGAAAATGTAAGTTTCGACGATTTCGGTGGGTAATAACCGCCGACCAAAATATAAAGAGTCCCTTCCTTTGGTTGGGACTTTTTTAATTCCTTTAAATACCTTCATACTATCTTCGCAACTTCAAGTCCAACTGTCATGAAAAAGCTTCACTATTTCATTCTGTTCTTGTTCTTTGCAATTACAGCCTGCGATTCCGCAAATGATCAGCAAGCATCCTCTCCGTCCAATTCCCGAACGATTCAGGGAGAAGCACAAGGCACTACGTATACCATTACCTATCTCAATGCCGATACCGACTATAAACAAGAAGTAGACTCCATTCTGAATCGATTCGATCAGGATATTTCCCTGTGGGTGCCCGGGTCGCTTATCAACAACATCAATGGCGTTGACCGGAAGGATAGCATCTTCGTATTCTTCGATGAAACCAAGTACTTCTCGGTACTATTTGACTTCAGCCGCGACATTTGGCGCAAAACCAACGGTTCCTTTGACCCTACTGTATATCCCTTGGTAGAAGCCTGGGGATTTGGACTGAAAAACCGCGAAGACATGAACCAGGCTAAGGTTGACTCTCTCCTGCTTTGCATCGGTTTTGATCCCACTTCGATCGATATGATTGAAGAAGAGGAAGAATACCGGTATGTCCAGACTCAAATTTACAAGGGGAATCCGCAAGTACGTCTTGACTTCAACGCTATAGCTCAGGGTTATGCGGTGGACTTATTGGGAGATTTACTCAAGGAAAAGGGTATTGAACACTTCATGATAGAGCTCGGCGGAGAAGTACTCTGCAAAGGGCACAATGACAAAGGAGCTCCCTGGAGAATAGCCATAGACAAACCCACTGATGGCGCTCGGGAGTTCCAGGCCATCGCTAATGTTACCGATCGGGCCATCGCCACCTCGGGGAGCTATCGGAAATTCTATGAAGAAGAAGGAATTCGCTACTCGCATACGATCGATCCTCGGACGGGTTATCCGGTATCGCATTCACTGCTTTCGGCTACCGTGATGGCACGTGATTGTGGCACAGCCGATGCGTACGCCACAGCCTTTATGGTAATGGGTGTTGAGCAAACGATTGAATTTCTGGAAACAAATCCTGAACTCGGATTGGATGTATATCTCATTTTTGATCAAGCCGGCCAGTACCAAACGGTTTTCACCCAAGGCATGATCGACATTATCGAAGAGTTGTAAGGTTTCATGGCCAAGCCTTATCATATAATATTCTTCTTTCTAGGCCTCATTCAGTGTGCGTCTGCCCAGGACACATACACCGTTTTTCCTGAAATCGCTGAGATACCCACCACGCCAACCGGCGAGAATGCATCGTCCGACTACCGATTCATTTGGCGCATGCCAAAGGAGATTGAAACAGGAGCAATTGAGTATTTGCCGAATGGCTATCATCAGTTGATTTTAAATGAACACCAACACCACACGATTCCGGTAATTTCGCTTGTGGTGGATTCCGCTGATCTTTTTTCAGATGATCGTGGCATTTTCGTTCCGGGAATACAATTTAATGCAGAAAACCCGGTGTATTCCGGCAATTACCAGCAGCGTGGACCGGATTGGGAGCGTACGGCGTCTCTCACTCTGCAATACGGGAATGACGTTGCTTTCCAAACCACCTGCGGATTGCGTACCCATGGACTCCTTGCCCGTTCGTGTCCGCAGAAGTCCCTTCGCTTGTGTGCCCGTGAGGAACTCGATCATCATGGTCTTGAAGGCTTGATTTTAAAAGAGGCGGCATTCGCCAAATATCTCATCATTCGGTCGCCATATAGCAGTCACGCCAATAACATCCTGGCAGATGCTTTGATTCATGTGGCCGTTGGCAATTCCACGCTCCTTACTCCTCTACCCTATGCTCCTGTGGCATGTTATGTCAATGGTGTTTATTGGGGACTCTATAATGTCCGTCCTCGTCCGGATGAGACGTATTATGCTCACGCAGAAGGCGTTCCTGTGGAAGCGATTACTATGGATGAACAATATAAAGACAGTGTCTTGAACACCATGCTAACGGCCATTGAATCACAATCTCCAGGATTAGATGCCTTGAGCCAATGGCTCGATTTGGACTGCTTTACAGACTACATGCTGGTAGAGAGTTTTTTCCGAAATCTGGATTGGGCAGGGAACAATAACGTTCAGTTTTACCGCGTACAGAATGGCCCGTTAAAGATGGCGTTAATTGACCTGGACGCCACCTTTCAGGTAGAGACTGAGAACGTTTTTGATCACATCCGCAGACAAGACCAGGTTATTCATGCCATATGGAGCTATTTGCTCACGTTGCCGGAATATCGCGGACAGGTAGCTTCCAGATATGCAGAACTGCGTACTTCAAGTTTTCATCCTGAACATCTTACCCAATTGCTGGATAGCATGGCCGGCATCATAGAAAATGAAATTCCCCGACAATGCGATCGCTGGAACTACCCTATTGACCCCTATGCATGGCGCAGTGCTTTGTACGACACGCAAAAGTTCATTCTGAATCGACCTCATTATTATGAGGAACAGCTCAGCGCTGAGTTAATTGATCAGGATATCCTCCTGTCACCCATTGTGTCCACGACATCACTCACCATTCAACACGCGTTGCACTCCAAATGGTTCCATCTCGGGCTCATTGTCCTGTTTACCTTACTCCTCTACCTTGTTTCCCGAAGTCGATTCTTTAAGAGAACGTAGCTGAATCAAGGCCTTGAGTTGAAAATATTATTGCAGTTAGGTACCTGAATAGGCTAAACCTTCGTCAAAATCTCTGAAAACGATAACGTTCATTCCCTGAACACTACCGATTGTTGGTTAATCAGCACGGAACCTGAATTCGCCCGCATATCAGGCATCTGTGGGCGTTATCTTAGTATAGAGTTAATGACCTGTTCAGGTCACAGCGATTAGTAATAGTAATTTGGTTAAGGTTTCTAAGGCTGCTCCCAATCGTGGGGGCAGCTTTTCTTTTGATGATCAACCGGGATATCCCTTCTAAATTCCGAAGCGCGCAATAATTTGCGTATTGATCATATTTCCTTCGAAGTTCTCAATTTTGACTTTGTCTCGCGATACAATCAAGCCAATATCCATGCGGATACGGTCCTTGAGATAGACCTCTACTCCGGGTCCTACGCCAAATCCAAATCCCAGTCCGGCTTTTGGATTGTATGTCCCGGGAGCAATCGTATTCGTTGCACGGCTATAATCCACCAATTGCAGTGTAGCAAACCCTGTAGAATTGGTTCCCGAGCTTCCCGCAGGAACCTGAATATAGTTACTGCGCAACTGCGTGAGGAGGGCATCACCAAACATATCGAGGTAGATTCTGCCATTTCCCTTGAGTTCCCATGAGTGGCGGTAGCCCAATGAAAAGAACATCCGTTGTTCTTCTCCGGTAATGGTGTACAGACGGGTGTCGTTCTGACCGTTTTGCTGTTGCGTCGTCCCGATGAACTGGATGGTGTATTGATCAACCGCTTTGAGTCGGGTGGTGTTCAAATCGAACACGATACCCGAGGTGAAGTTGAAATTGTACTTCAGATTCAGTCCGATCACAAATGCCGGCTGGTAGCTCATATTTTGTGGAGAAGAATCGTAGGGCACCAACAATCCGCTTGCACCGGTAGCATTCAGAATGGACTGTACATTCGCCTGAAAAATATTAGGATCCAGACGCTCGGCAATGGTCCAGGCATCGTATCCGTTGGTGTTGACCAACTGAAGATAGCCTTCTCCATTGTACACCTTAGCCGACTTCTTACTAGCGAAATAAGCCCCCAGATTGAGTGTAATTGAGAAACCCGACTCATCTTCTTCATCCCACTCGTCTTCGTCTTGCAACCATGGAATTCGCAGATCGTTGTCGGTTGAATTAAGCATTTGGCCTTGTGCCACCTGTTGCATACCCAAAAAGGCAAACACTCCAAAAACAAAAACTATACGATTCATTTTCAATCTGTTACTATTTCCATATTTACTTCCACATACTCCTTTGGCCAATCAGATCCATCGGTTGGCAGATTGGCTATGGTATTAACCACATCCATCCCCGAAATGACTTCTCCAAAAACCGTGTGCTGCCCATCGAGATGCATGGTCCCACCCTGTTTCCGATAATGTTCGACATGAGCGGCAGGGTATTTCCAATCTTTTCGCTGAGTGGCGTCGTAAATTTCGGCATTGGTAGCCTTTTTTCCATGCACAATGTAAAAATCATAGGCCGAAGATCGCTTCTCCGGATTGTTTTCATAACTCCTGGACATGGCCAGAGCTCCGCTGTAGTGCGGATGATTGACCGATATCTCTGAAGGAATCGTGTATTGGCCGATGATAAATCTCTTCTGTTCGGCCAGCATGCGCTCCGAATTACCGCCCTGAATCACAAAACCCTTGATTATGCGAACGATCTCAGTGGGGTTGAAGTATTCCCGCTTTACGAGGTAAATAAAATTGGCACGATGCAAAGGTGTATCGTCGAATAAGCGGACAACGATATTGCCAAAACTGGTTTTGATACGCACCTTATTCTCAGGATTCTCCTGGCCATAAGTCGTTAAAAAGGCCTCACAATTATCATTATTGAGGAAGGGAAACTCCACTACCGGCGGGGCTTCTTCCTTTTTCTTCCGAGGAACCACAGCAGTTTGGCTTTCAACAATTGGTGGCTGTTCCTTTTTTTCAGAATCGCAACTGAAGAGCAGCACGGCCATGAAACACCAAACAATTTTTTGCATAACAAGTCAATTTCTCTGCAAAGAACGTAAATACAAGGCGAACCCACTTTTGTACATTTGGGAACATGCTTTTTGCAATCACCGATATTGAAACCACGGGGAGCTACGCCTCCGGAAACAGCATCACTGAAATCTGCGTGTGTTTGTTTGACGGAAAGGAAGTTGTGGATACGTGGCACTCGCTCATCCGTCCGGAAGGAAGTATACCGCCGTATATCGTTCAACTGACAGGTATTACGAATGAAATGGTTGCTGAGGCACCCCGGTTTGAGGAAATTGCTACCGAATTAGAGACCTTTATCGACGATGCCATTTTCGTAGCTCACAATGTCAATTTTGACTACTCCTTCATTAAAAAGCACTTCGAAGATTGCGGAATGGTATGGAACCGCAACAAGTTGTGCAGCGTGAGACTAGCGAAGAAGGCATTTCCCGGCTTACGCTCTTATGGTTTGGGGAATCTATGTTCCCACTTCAACATTGAGAATGCCGCCCGTCACCGGGCCACGGGTGATACACTGGCGACGGTAGAACTCATGAAGCTCATTGTGAATGAAGTGGGTCTGGAAGAATTGCATGAACTTGCACGAAAAGGGAGTGGAGAAGCCTTTTTGCCCAATAGCGTCGATACACGCACCTATTTAGGACTCCCTGAGAGTGCAGGCGTTTATTACTTCCATGACGCGAAGGGGAAAATCATCTACATTGGGAAAGCCCGTAACATTAAGAAACGGGTTCGCAGTCATTTTTCGCGGATGCAAAGTGAGCGAAGGCAGTCTTTTTTCAAGGAGATTCATGATATCACCTTTCAGCTTACCGGAACAGAATTGATTGCGCTCATATTAGAAGACCATGAAATAAAAAGGTACTGGCCACGCCACAACCGTGCTCAGAAGCAAGCCATTGGACGTTTTGGAATCTATACCTACGAAGATCAAACCGGGGCTACGCGACTGGTAGTCAAGAAAGTAACCAACTCTGCTCCTCCTATTAAATACTTCACCTCGGGGCATCGTGCTCGTCAATGGCTCTTTGAATTTGCCGAGGAAAACCACATTCACTACAAGTATTGTGGATTACCGTTTACGGAAGAACCTACTGAGGGGGTGGCCGAGCATAACACGAAAGTTGACCAGGCTTTGGCCGACCAACAATCTACCCTTGGATCGTTTTTGATTAAGGGACGAGGAAGAAGTTATGAAGAGCAATCATTTGTTTGGGTAGCCGAGGGGCTGGTGAAAGGCATTGGATTTGTGCCTCAGGACGCCCAAGTCACCGACACCGCACAGTTGGAAGAATACCTGACCCCCATTGCTCATTCAGGCGCCATCGAAGCTATTTTGCGCAGTTTTATTGAACGCACACCTCCGCGCGAGATCGTATTTCTTGAGCAATTTCAGCATTGACCTATTTCAGTAAGGAGAGATTATTTCCCATAAAAAAACCACGCCGAGGCGTGGTTTATCTTGGATTGCAGCTTACTCATTTCAGCTGCCATGCTGAACTTCGGGTGGCTTAGTTCAGCACCAGTTTGATTACATTCAATTTCTTGCTTGGACGGACGCTAAGCGCCTGATTATACGCAATTATTCGCTGTACAGAATCTTCTTTTGGTGCCAATAGGCAATGTTGTGATTCGATCATGGGATCCTGTTTTATTAACTCATTTACAAACTGCTCTTCAAGTCGAGCTATTTCAGAAAGTTCATCTAGTGTAAAGTGGCTCATAGGCGACTGATTATTTTGGGTTTCGTCCTAAATAACGCCCCCTTATATCGCTTATTGTGCCACTTCGAAAAAAATCAGGAAAGTGATAAACTGATGTTATTCTCTTCAACGATTTTTCTCAGGTTAATCAATGCATAACGCATTCTACCCAGAGCTGTATTGATTGAGATATCGCAGGTCTCGGCGATTTCTTTGAAGCTCATTTTGTAGTACAAGCGCATGATCACTACTTCTTTTTGTTCTTGAGGTAGCAGCTTGATCAGTTTCTTCACTTGCCCGGTCACCTGATCATGACATATCTGATCTTCAACGTGCATGTCGGGATGACCAATGGTTTGAAAGATATCGTGATCATCATCGCTGCGCACAGCGGGCATTTTCTTATCGCGTCGAAACGAGTCGATGGCCAGGTTGTGAGCGATACGCATGACCCAAGGAAGGAATTTACCTTCTTCATTGTATCGTCCCGACTTAAGAGTCTGGATGACCTTAATGAAGGTATCCTGAAAAATGTCTTCAGTCAATTCCTCATCACGTACCATGAGATAAATCTTGGTGAACACTTTGTTCTTATGACGCTTGAGTAAAGTTTCGAAAGCCGAATCGCTTCCTTCGAGATAGAATCGGATCAGTTCCTGATCACTGCAGTTGGAAAATCGCATAATACCCTCCCTCTTTAAAGTGGTTAATACCTAAATCTGTCTTACTTAAAGAGTAAAGTTTATGCTATAGGATCAGTGTTTTTGTTTTGGAACTTGTGTCTAATTAACGGCGCTTAATTCAGGATATTGTATTTCATCCATTTTTTTTCGCCTCTCACAAATATAGTGAAATGCCGGTCGTACAGCCAAATATTGGCTAATTTTGATGCTGTTAAAAAGTCTAAAAAAGTCCGGAATTCAATGGTTAGCAAGGGACTCGAAGGGTTAGATCCGCAGGAATACATCATCATTAAGGGGGCGCGCGTACACAACTTGAAGAATGTTGACGTAGCTATTCCCCGAAAGAAATTGGTCGTAATTACGGGGTTATCAGGTTCCGGAAAGTCCTCCCTGGCTTTTGATACCCTGTATGCCGAAGGTCAGCGCCGCTATGTGGAGAGTTTAAGTTCTTATGCAAGGCAGTTTCTTGGACGACTCGACAAGCCTGAAGTTGACTATATTAAAGGTATAAGTCCGGCTATTTCCATTGAGCAAAAAGTGGTAACCCGGAGTTCGCGGTCAACTGTAGGCACAACCACGGAGATTTTCGATTATCTCAAGCTGCTTTATGCGCGTATTGGCCGCACCATCTCCCCCATTTCGGGCAAAGAAGTAAAAAGGCACCGCGTAGAAGATGTGTTGGACTTTGTTCGAGAACTCGAAGAATCGGATCGATTCATGGTGTGCGCGCCCATACCCATGCGAAAGGACCGAACCGTTGAAAAACAAATGGAAGTACTGCTGCAACAGGGGTTTTCGCGCATACTGGTAGATGGAGAGTTGCATAATCTGGAAGACGAACCCCATTTGCCGAATGGCATATCCACTTTATACCTGGTTGTAGACCGCCTTTCCCGGAGCATGGAAAACATGGAATCGCGATTATTTGACAGTGTCGAAACCGCGTTTTACGAAGGAGATGGAGATTGTGTATTGATTTTCGCAGGCGACCGAAAGCCTCAGGAATTTTCCAACCGGTTTGAGCTCGATGGAATGACTTTCAAAGAGCCATATCCCGATTTTTTCAGTTTCAACACACCTGTAGGCGCTTGTCGGCGCTGTGAGGGATTTGGAAATATCATCGGTATCGATCCCAACCTGGTTATTCCCAATAAAAGTTTGTCGGTTTACGACGATGCCATTGCTCCCTGGAAAGGGGAAACCATGGGCGTATGGAAAAAGAATCTGGTTATGGCATCCGCCAAATTTGGTTTTCCGATTCACAAGCCGGTGTACGACCTCACCGAGGAACAACTGGAGCTGCTATGGACCGGAAATGAATACTTTGAAGGGTTGAATGCCTTTTTCAAGTATGTAGAGGAACAAGCTTACAAGATTCAATACCGCATTATGTTGAGTCGGTACCGGGGCAAAACCGATTGCCCTGAATGCAAAGGCTCCCGGATTCGCAAGGAAGCTGGATATGTAAAGATCGATGGCATGAACCTGCCGCGATTGGTTATGATGCCGGTAAACAGGTGCCTTGAAGTGATCAATAACTGGAACCTCACCGAATCCGAACAGCAAATATCGCGACATCTCCTCACGGAAATCCGCAATCGACTGGGTTACCTGGTTGAGGTCGGTTTGGGATATTTGACATTGAACCGTATGTCCAACACACTATCGGGAGGAGAGTCCCAACGTATCAACCTGGCTACTTGTCTGGGAAGCAGTCTGGTAGGTTCCATGTACATACTCGACGAACCCTCCATTGGATTGCATCCCCGAGATACGCGCCGCCTGATTGGAATACTTAAATCGCTGCGGGATGTAGGTAATACGGTAATAGTAGTAGAGCATGATGAAGAAATGATGCGGGCCGCCGATGTGATAATTGATATGGGGCCCTTAGCAGGTGTGCATGGAGGAGAATTAGTCTTTCAAGGCACATTTGCCGAATTGCCTTCTTCAGACACGAGCATTACAGCCAAATACCTCACTGGACGGGACGAAATACCTGTTCCCGCGAAAGTGCGGAAATGGAAGGACCGCATAGTGGTGAAAGGAGCCCGGGAGCACAATCTTAAAGGATTTGATGTAGAATTTCCCTTGCATGTACTTACTGCGGTCACAGGAGTGAGCGGATCGGGAAAAAGCACGTTGGTTGGGTCCATCCTCTACCCTGCCGTGCAACGTTTCTTAGGCAACTATTCGGAGAGCATCGGCGATCATGACCTTGTAGAAGGCGAGTTGAGCAGTATTCAAGGGGTGGAGTACATTGACCAAAACCCCATAGGCAAGTCGAGCCGTTCTAATCCGGCGACCTATGTGAAGGCCTATGACGAGATCCGCAGCTTGATGTGTGCCCAGTCGCTCGCGAAGGCACGGGGATACAAGCCCGCCTATTTCTCGTTCAACGTTACCGGCGGGCGCTGCGACGAATGCGAAGGAGAGGGACAAGTTACTATTGAGATGCAGTTCATGGCCGACATCAAGCTCAAATGCGATGTATGTCATGGTAAACGCTTCAAAGACGAAGTGTTGGAAGTAACCCTGGAGGGGAAAAACGTATCCGACATTCTGGATCTGACTGTTGATGAGGCCATTGATTTCTTTGAGGGGCTGGGCAATAAAGGCAGCAAGGTTGTGAACAAGTTGGTACCCTTAAAGGATGTAGGTTTGGGGTATGTCAAACTGGGGCAGCCCAATTCAACACTTTCAGGAGGAGAGGCACAGCGTATCAAGCTAGCCTCCTATCTTGTGCAGGGAGATCGCAGCCCAAATACACTATTCATTTTTGACGAGCCTACGACCGGACTGCACTTCGATGATGTTAAGAAGCTCATTTCATCGTTCAACGCATTGTTATCGCATGGTCACACGATTATTGTTATTGAACATGATCCGGATTTGATCAAGACCGCCGATTGGGTTATTGACTTGGGACCGGAAGGAGGCGAGAATGGCGGAAATCTGGTCTTCTGTGGCACACCCGAACAAATGACACGTGAAGAAGGTTGTTATACTGGTTTACATCTTCGCAATAAGTTTGTGACCGACGCTGTATAATTTGGTCTCATGAAATTTCCAACAATACTGAGCATTATGCTTTTGGTCTTCGTTGCCGGCTGCAGCGAAGGTCAGCAAAAGCAACCCACGCCAGCTTATGCCGGTGAACGGGTTGAATTGACCGAACAGGAGTGGAAAGACACACTCACGGATGAGCAGTTCTACATTCTGCGACAAAAAGGAACAGAACGCGCATTTACGGGAGCCTATTGGGACAATCATGAACATGGCATGTATGAATGTGCCGGCTGTGGAGCTACGTTGTTCGAATCTGATACCAAGTTTGACTCGGGCACCGGATGGCCCAGCTTCTATGCTCCTGCGGATTCGGTATGTGTGGGTGAAGTAACAGATCGATCACATGGAATGACCCGTACTGAGGTGATTTGCAATAGGTGTGGTGGTCATTTGGGGCATGTTTTTCATGATGGTCCGGCCCCCACACATTTGAGGTACTGTATCAATTCTGCCTCGCTCCAATTCAAAGAAGAATAAGTAGCCATTCGGCAAATAGAAAAGCGCATAAAAAAAGTCCCTCAGCCAATGGCGAGGGACTTTTCACTTTCGTAAAGTCTTTTTTATTTCCCGCAGGTAAAGGTGAGATCGTATTCTTTGAAGATCTCTCCGGCGGCTGTCCGCCCTTGCAAATTGATCACTCCATTGACCACACCTTCGGTGGTGAGCTGAAGCAGCAAGATCTTTTTATCCTCTCCGGCAAACGCCTGGCTATTGTCGGGCGTTACGAACCATGCCCCATCCGAAGTTTGTAGCGTCTTACCCGCTTCAAATTCATCGAGAGTCATGATAAATACATTCAGTGCATTGGAATAGTTGTCCTCGGCTCCAATGGTTACCCAACTATCATAATTCAATTCTTTGTGATCGGCAAGTGAAGCACGGTTTACTTCTTTGCTCATTCCACCTCCGTATTCAGACTGAAAAAACGGTTGTGTAGATTCTACTTTCAATGGATGACCATCTTCACCAAAAACGGCATGGATATGATCGTCGGCATTCTTCACTACAGCGTATATTCTGTAGGTTCTACCTGGCACTGCGCCGTTGTTGTTTACTTCTTCAACAACCAGTTGAACGAATTGTGCTGACATTCCAAAAGACAGCAAGCCTGCGATAAGCGTAAAG
>JAGQVX010000005.1 GCA_020437755.1 Flavobacteriales bacterium | reverse complement strand
CTACCTGTTTACATCGACAAACGGTCGGAGTCACTCAAACTCATTCAGCACCTTCGCAACGAGGCGCACCGGTTCAGTTTATCGCACCATCGCGACCGCAGAAGCAAGGACGCTATCAAAACCGAACTTACGGATATTCCGGGCGTCGGGTTCCGCACGGCACAGGATCTGCTGTGGAAATTTAAGACCGTAAAGAACATTCGAAATGCCAGCGTTAAGGAACTCCAGGAGGCCGTTAATCTCAAAGTAGCGCAGGCAGTTTACAATCATTTCAACGGTTAGAACACCCCTGCTGATCAGAACAGCAAGACTTTAGACTGGTATAATAATATGTCGGTGTTGGAATAACCAGTTCCCAGAATATTGGGTTTATTTATTACATTTCTAACAACATTATTTATTCCCCAGTGAAACATGTCTAATAAAGCCTCCGACAACCTGCACAAACTTATTAAGTCTATGACAAAGCCTGAGAAGCGTTATTTTAAAGTTTTCTCTTCCAGGCATGTAATTGGCGACCAAAACAACTATCAGATTCTATTCGATGCCATTGATCGTCAGGAAGACTACGATGAAGAAAAGTTGCTGAAGAAGTTTCGCAATGAAGCTTTTATCAACCGCTTCTCCATAGCCAAGAGCCGGTTGTATCAATCTATTCTGAGGAGCCTGGATGCGTTTCACGCCAATAGTTCGGTAGAAGCTCAGCTGAAGCGGCAACTGCATTGTGCGGAGATATTGTACAACAAATCGCTATATGACCAAAGCTTCAAGCTGCTCCGCAGCGCACGGAAAGTGGCCCAAAAGCACGACAAGACCACCACGCTGCTCGAGATTGGTAAGTGGGAGAAACGATTGCTGGAAAAAGATGGTTATGATAATGTAGACGATAAAAAATTGGCCAAAATCCTGAAGCAGGATCACGAACTGCTGGCCACGCTGAATGGGTACAGCGAATTGTGGAATCTTAAAAGCAAGGTCTTCAAGGCCCTGTATTTAAGGGGTAAAGTTCGTAGTGAGGCCGAAATGGCTCAATACAGTGAAATGCTTAAAGGTCATGAGGCATTCGCCAAAGGGGATGCCAAACATCCTGAAAATCAATACCTCTACAATCACTTGTCAAGTGCCTATTATTTCGGTCTCGGTGACTACGAAAAATCATACCCCTACATTACCGACAACATTGACGTAATTGAAAGGAACAAACACATTTTTGAAGAAGAACCCAACGTTTATTTATCTGTTCTGACCAACGCCATCCATGTGGCTACCCGACTTGGAAAAGCGGAAGAAGCCTTTCAGTGGATTGACAAGATGGACCGTGCGGGAAGCGGTTTGAGTGAAATGAGCAACGAAGACCGTGAGATGCGCTTGTTTGCTATTTCCAAAAGCGCCGAACTCAACTTACTCTTGCAGCGCGGAGAGTTTGAAAAAGGTATTGAGATGGTTCCTGAGATAGAAGAAGGGCTGCTCAAATACGAGGAGAAGCTCAGCTCAGTGCGCAAGGCAGCGTTGTACTTCAACATTGCCGTGGCCTTTTTCGGACATGGCGATTTCAACGAAGCATTGAAATGGACCAATCAGTTGCTCAACAACATCAACATAGATAAGACACAAGACATTCATTGCATGGGACAGATTCTCAACCTGATTATTCATATTGAACTTGGGAACAAAAGCCTGCTACCGTATACGTTGCGATCTACCCAGCGCTACCTGGAAACCCGCAATCGCGTGTATAAATTTGAAAGTGTATTCCTCTCGTTTATCAACGAATTGCTCAAAAAGCGACCTACAAAATCCCTGGGCAAACTGTACATTCAGTTGAGCAATGATTTGGAAGCTTTGAAGGGTGATCATTTTGAGCGCCATGCATTCGAGTACTTCGATTTCCTCGGGTGGGCACAAAAAAAATCCACTTCACAGTTCAGCGAGGATCAAGAAGCGTAAGTTTCTGATTCCCATTATTTTTCGATCAACAATTCCCGGGCATGCGCCAAATAGCGAACGGGTAGTCTTGCATTTTTTCGTAACCCCTACGACTCATTTTCGTTGACCATAGCGACAGCTCAACGCTGTACCGGTGATTCTGGAAAGCTTTACGCTTCACCGGTTCATGGAATTACAAACCCGTTTGGAGGATTTCTCCGAACACGCAACAAGAGGAAATGCAAAAACCAACAACTTCATGGGTTGCGACCGTGGTCGCGACCTGCCTCATTCATTTTGTCGCGTCAGCTCAGGGCGACCTGTTTCTAGGAAGTCCTGTCCAGCCCAGCCCAACTGATTCAGTGGCTTCTCTCTCTTTTCACGGTGATTATATGGACATGTCTGGTGGTTACCAGATTGGTGATACTGTGGCAGATTTTCAGATTTACGATTTGGAGGGCAATGGTTTCCGTCTGAGTGATCATTACGCCGGCAACAAGTACATTGTTCTGAGCTCGGTAAGCGCATCATGTGTGCGATTTGTTACCTCATTCAACGTTGAACCCGGAGCAAACAATCACTGGGAAGCCTATGATTTCATGGTAGAAACTCAAGACGAACTGGAATGGGTTTTCATCTACGGTCCGGAAGCACACCCCGGCGATTTGGAAAACTGCACTTCCAATTGTCCGCCCGTTACCATTACCGCTCCCAATGGAGATACGTTGTTCCAGCATCAGATCTATCAGGATCGCATTGATGCGGCTTCGCTATGGATGGACATCACACAAGAAGATACGCTCACATTCGATTGGCAGTGGCCTTTGTATCTGGATAATCCACAAAATGAAGTATATGACCACTTCTTTGAACGACCTTTCGGATGTTTGGTAGTTGACTGCAGTGGTGTGGTAGTATGGAGAGGCGATTGGACTGCCCAATACCTTGAGAGCGAGGGCATGCAGATTCTGGAAGAACTTATGGCCGATGGATTTCAGCAATGTGGCTATCCGCCTATTTGTGACGGACTGGACAGCGATGGAGATGGCTACTGCGATGACTATGAAATTGAAGAAGGCATGGATCCATTTGATGCCTGCGTGCCCAATGGAGAAGACACGGATGGAGATGGGTACTGCGACGTTTCTGAGATCCTCGAAGGTTGGGATCCCGAAAACCCATGCGACCCGGACAACACCGACAGTGACAATGACGGAACATGTGATCAGCAGGAAATTATCGATGGCACCGATCCATTTGTCAATGAGAATGTGGTGAACGTCAGTGAGTTTACATCCGTTCAATTCAGCGTATATCCCAACCCAACGGACGGGTTGCTGACATGGGAAGCGGCCGACGAAATTGCATTTGTAGAAATCAACGATCTTACCGGAAAGCTCGTGTTTGAAGGTGTTCCAAATAATCGAACACTGGATATAAGCATGCTTCCTGCCGGAGCCTATGTGATGCACCTCCGTGGCATGGATGGGCAATACCACATTTGCCGAATGGCTAGAAAATAATCACGAATTCGAATCATGTGAAGGGCTTTCCTCGTTCAGGGAAGCCCTTTTTCATTTGCCGAATGGCTGAAAAAGATTCACCTCCTAATCACCAACATTGAGGTGTTGCCAGCCTTGCGCCGTGAGTTGTGAAACATGACCATTTTTAGCAATCAACTGATAGCCCGACGCAGCATCGGTAGTGTAGCCAATGACTGTAAAATCGGGATGATTTCGGATATTGTCGTAGTCATCCTGAGCAATGGTAAACAACAACTCATAGTCCTCGCCGCCATTGAGAGCGCACGTAGTAGGATCCAGATCAAAATCGCGGGCGGCCTGGAACGTAGTGTGGTCGATAGGGATTTTTTCCTCGTACAACACCAAACCCACGTTAGATCCCGTGGCCAGGTGCAGAAGTTCAGAAGACAGCCCGTCGGAAATATCGATCATGCTGGACGGTCTGACCCCCAATTCTTTGAGTGATTTTACCACGTCAACACGGGCTTCCGGCAATAACTGACGTTGCAGGATATAGTCATTTCCCGACAAATCAGGTTGAATGGAAGGAGAATCCTGGTAGACAGCTTTTTCGCGCTCGAGGATTTGGAGCCCCATATACGCCGCACCCAGATCGCCTGTTACCACAATCAGATCCTTTTCCGCAGCCGTATTCCGACGCACCACCTCGCCCGCATCCGCGTATCCGACAACGGTAATGGAAATGATCAAACCACTAGCGCTAGAAGTGGTATCACCTCCAACTAAATCCACACCGTAGACGTCGCAAGCTTTTTTCATGCCCGCATACAACTCATCCAAAGCCTCAATAGAGAAGCGGTTTGAGACCCCGATGGAAACCAGGATTTGAGCCGGAAGAGCGTTCATAGCTGCGATATCCGACAAGTTGGCAATAACCGATTTATATCCCAGGTGTTTGAGCGGCACGTAGCTCAAGTCAAAATGCACGCCTTCCGTGAGCAAATCGGTAGAAACTACCACTTGTTTTCCGGCCGCATCCAATAGGGCGGCATCATCACCAACACCCAGAACGGATTGGGGGTTTTTAAGTTCAAATTGTTCAGTAAGTCGCTGAATCAAACGGAATTCCCCGAGTTGACTTAGCTCTGTACGTTGATCCGACATGCACGTATTTTTTTGCAAAGCTATGATAACACCACGAAAACTATAGGTCTGAAATCGGTTCTGCAACATAATTTTACAGTTCTATTTAGAAATGGTCTAAATAGATGAGTATCTTTGCACTCTAATCAAGAAACCACAAGCATGATCAAGGTAAATGACAGCGCGCGTGACCAGGTGGCCCAGCTTCTCAGTGAAGGAGCATTTCCAGAGGGTTCGTTTGTGCGCGTGGGCGTAAAAGGTGGCGGTTGCAGTGGCTTGATGTATCAATTGGAATTTGACAGTGAGGCCCGGGAAGGCGATCAGGTATTCGAAGACAATGGCGTTAAAGTCGTTGTGGATCGTAAAAGTTATCTGTACCTCGTGGGCACTGAATTGGAATATACAGGTGGGTTGAACGGAAAAGGGTTTGTGTTTCGCAATCCCAATGCCAACCGGACCTGTGGCTGTGGAGAGAGCTTTTCCATTTAATAGAATACCATCAAGAATATTGAAACTGAAGGGCATCCGATGAGCGAAGAAGACAAGATTCTCGAAGAAGTAACCAGGAAAGAGTACGAATTTGGCTTTACCACCAATATTGAATCCGACAAGGCACCTCCCGGAATCAATGAGGATACTATTCGACTGATTTCCTCAAAGAAGAACGAGCCTGAGTGGTTGTTGGAATGGCGGCTCAACGCCTACCATGCGTGGTGTAAAATGGTAGAGCCCTCTTGGGCACATGTGAGTTACAAGAAGCCCGACTTTCAGGCCATAAGCTACTACGCTGCACCAAAAAAGAAAAAGGAACTCCAAAGTTTGGACGAGGTAGATCCTGAGTTGCTGCGAACGATGGAGCGACTGGGTATATCGCTGGAAGAGCAAAAACGCCTGACCGGTGTTGCAGTGGATTTCGTGATGGATTCTGTGTCGGTAGCAACCACCTTCAAAGAAAAACTCGGAGAACTGGGCATTATATTTTGCTCCATGAGCGAGGCCATTCAAAACCACCCTGATTTAGTGCGCAAATACCTGGGGACCGTGGTTCCTCAGCGTGATAATTTCTACGCGGCTTTGAATTCTGCCGTCTTTACCGACGGATCTTTTTGCTACATCCCCAAAGGAGTTCGTTGTCCGATGGAATTATCCACCTATTTCCGGATTAACGAAGCGGGCACAGGTCAGTTTGAGCGCACCCTTGTTGTGGCCGACGAAGACAGCTACGTGAGTTACCTGGAAGGATGCACAGCGCCACAACGGGATGAAAATCAACTACATGCTGCCGTAGTGGAATTGATTGCCCTTGACCGTGCGGAAATCAAGTATTCTACTGTTCAGAACTGGTACCCCGGTGATGCTGAAGGTAAAGGTGGGGTGTACAATTTTGTGACGAAGCGCGGATTGTGTGAAGAGCGCGCCAAGATCTCCTGGACGCAGGTTGAGACCGGTTCGGCCATCACTTGGAAGTACCCATCATGTATCTTGAAAGGCAATGATTCGGTTGGCGAATTCTATTCGGTTGCGGTGACCAACAATGCACAGCAGGCTGATACCGGAACCAAGATGATTCATATTGGAAAGAATACAAAAAGTACTATCATTTCCAAAGGAATATCGGCCGGTCACAGTCAGAACAGTTACCGAGGTCTGGTTCAAATCAACAAAACTGCTTCGAACGCGCGAAACTTCAGTCAGTGCGATTCTCTACTCATGACCGATCGTTGTGGGGCCCATACGTTTCCCTATATCGAAGTGAACAACAGCAGCGCAAAAGTTGAGCATGAAGCCACAACTTCGAAAATTGGAGAAGACCAGATATTCTATTGTCTGCAACGAGGCATAAGTGAAGAAAAGGCGATTAGTCTGATCGTTAATGGCTACGCGAAAGAAGTATTGAATAAGCTTCCGATGGAGTTTGCAGTTGAGGCTCAAAAGCTGCTGGCTATCAGTTTGGAGGGTTCTGTAGGATAATTTTGAAAAGGGACATTAAGATGTTGAAGATTAAGAATTTGCATGCCAATATTGATGGCACGGAAATATTGAAAGGACTGGATTTGGAAATCGGTCCGGGCGAGGTACATGCGATTATGGGTCCAAACGGATCGGGTAAGAGCACCCTGGCCAGTGTACTTGCGGGGCGGGAAGAATATGAAGTTACCGACGGAGAGGTAGACTTTGACGGAAAGGATTTGCTCGACATGGAGGCGGATGACCGCGCGCGGGAAGGCTTGTTTTTAGCCTTCCAATATCCAGTTGAGATCCCGGGAGTGAGCAACATAAACTTTCTCAAAGCCGCGCTCAGTGAAATACGTGAGCATCATGGACAGGAAGCGATATCAGCCAAAGAATTCCTGGCGATGGTGAAGGAAAAATCGGCATTGGTCGAATTGGATGGTCGGCTGGCGAACCGCAGTGTAAACGAAGGTTTTTCGGGCGGAGAAAAAAAGAGAAATGAAATCTTCCAAATGGCCATGCTGGAGCCAAAAGTTGCCATTTTGGACGAGACCGACTCAGGTTTGGATATTGATGCCCTGCGCATTGTAGCTCAGGGAGTCAATGCCATGCGCGACGAGAAGCGTTCATTTATTTTGATTACGCACTACCAACGCCTGCTCGATTATATTGTTCCCGATTATGTTCATGTATTGTACAAAGGAAAAATAGTCAAGAGCGGCGACAAGCATTTGGCGCTTGAGCTGGAGTCCAAGGGATATGATTGGTTGAAGGAAAACGCCTAAGCGAAGCACCATGAGTGAAATTCAAACACAGCAAAAAACCTCTTTCCTCAGCAAGTTCGAAGCTTTCCAATGTCCGGTATACGGTGGTATGATAGACCTCCGACGGGCGGAATCACGCGCAGGACTGGAGAACATGGATCTGCCTTCGAGCCGCCAGGAATTATGGAAATACACCCGTACAGGATCCATTCTCAACAAGGAGTGGAAACATGTGCACAAGGCAAATGAATTACCTGAGTTACCCCAATTACCGGGCAACTGCTATGTGATCGTCTTCCTCAATGGTGTTTGGAATGCTGCGTTAAGTTCTATTGGAACACCCGAGTCTGGTCTAAAAATCTATCCGTTGTCCAAGGCTACCGATTCAGAATTGGAATTCATTCAGCAGAGACTTGGAGCATTGACAACCGAAACCGGGCATTTTTTTACCGAAGTGAACAATGCCTTTTGGAGTGATGGCGCGGTAATCCGTGTAGCTCAAAACGCACAGGTAGAACGCCCTATTCACATTATCAACTGGGTAAGCGGGGATCAGTCGGCTACCACAACCCGACATTTAATCGAAGTAGCGCAGGGGGCTGAAGTTCGCATTGTGCAATCCTTCTTGAATTCTTGTACAACCGAAACCATGTCCAACACCGTCACGGAGGCGCATGTTTCGGCGAATGCCCGTTTAACAATCACCAAGATACAGGCCGAGGCTGATCAAGGCCATTGCTTTTCGCGCGAACAGGTGAAACAGGCAGGCGACAGCACGGTTCAAATCAATACCATCACGGCCACCGGTGGATGGGTGCGCAATGATGTTCGCGTAGATGTTGAAGGTCAGAATTGTACCACTAATCTTTACGGCACCTATTCGCCGGAGGGCAAAGAATTGGTTGATAATCATACCGTAGTTGACCACTTGCTTCCTCATTGCGAATCGAATGAGTTGTACAAAGGAATTGTAAGCGGAAACGCCACAGGTGTTTTCAATGGCAAAGTGTACGTACGTCAGGACGCACAAAAAACCAATGCCTTTCAGCAGAATGCCAACATTGTTATGGATGATTCGGCCTCGATGTTTTCAAAACCCGAGCTCGAAATATATGCCGATGATGTAAAGTGCAGTCACGGTTCAACCACGGGTCAATTTGACGAAGACGCTGTGTTCTACCTCAAGTCCAGAGGGATCAGCGAAACCAATGCCCGTCGCATGTTGGTGCACGCCTTTATTGGAGATGTATTGGACCATTTGGAAGAAGATGTACGCGAATATGCGGCTTCTTTCCTGCGTTGGTAAACAATATGCATCGCACTTGTTACCTTTGACGCGGTGAGAACATTTTTCCGCTTCATACGACTGGCAGCCGAGCTTTTTATCGGATTCATCATCCTGGGGTTACTTGTATTCGCTCTAACCGTGCGAATCACACCCCCCGAAGTTGCTGAACTTCCCATTCCGTCTGTAGAACAAGTAGGCCCTGATCATTTTGTGAGTGGCGCCAACTGGTTGCGCAAAGACGAGAATGATATCTGGGTTGTGTACATTGAAGGCGAAGCCTACGAGCGGGGCCTGGCCTATGGCGCCCTGTGTGAGAAATTGATACGTGATCAAGAGGAGATATTTGTGGGCCAAATCAAGACGATGATCCCATCCGACTTCTTCCTGGGATTCCTCAAGTATTTTGTTGCCTGGTTCAACAAGGATATGGATGAGTACGTGCCTTTGGAGTACCGAAAGGAGATTTATGGTGTTTCCCGTTCTTTTTCGGACGACTTTAACTTTGTAGCACCCAAATACCACCGTGTTCTGAATTACCATGCTGCACACGACATTGGACATGCACTTCAGGATCTGGCTATTGTTGGATGCACTTCGTTTGGAGCCACCAATTCATTTTCATCCGACTCCACATTGATTGTCGGAAGGAATTTTGACTTTTACATGGGGCCCGAGTTTTCCCGACAGCGTTTGGTGACCGTTTGCCGTCCGGATAGCGGGTATGGATACGTGAGTTACTCGTGGGCCGGATTGATGGGTGTGGTTTCGGGAATGAATGAGGCAGGGCTTACGGTGACTATCAATGCGGCCAAGAGCGATTTACCGGGAGGCGCGAAGGATCCTATCAGTCTGCTTGCGAGAGAAGTACTTCAATATGCCGCCACTATAGAAGAAGCGGAAGCCATTTGCGCACGTCGTGAAGTTTTTGTCTCAGAAAGCTTGTTGATAGGCTCTTCAAAAGACAACAGAGCGGCCATTATTGAAAAATCCACCCAGAAAATGGGGGTATTTGAATCGACCAACGACCTGGTTGTGTGCAGCAACCATTACCAAAGCGACGCTTTTGCCGATGATGAGGCAAATGTGACGAATATCCACATGTCGGACTCCCGCTATCGCTACCAGCTTATGAATAGTTTGCTGCTGCACAATTTGCCGTTGACTCCTGAAAAAGCCACTGCCATTCTTAGCGAGACCGACGGCATGAAGGGAGAAGATATTGGACTTGGAAATGCCAAATCCATCAATCAGTTGATTGGCCATCATTCGGTCATTTTCAAACCCGAACAGCAGCACTTCTGGTTGTCGGTTTATCCAAATCAAATCGCCGGAATGTATGCGTACGATTTTCAACATCTACTGCATTTATCGGCACTAGATACATCTTCCGTGGGTGTTGATTCGCTGAACATACCCCCGAGATCGTTGTACCATTCCCGCAGGTACACCGAATTTTTGCGCCACCTGGAAATCAAGGAACAAATAGCTGGCTACCTGTATTTTGGAAAATCGTTTGAGCTGACTGAGGAATTGAGACAGGAATTCGTTAGAACGAATGCCAACAGCTACGCCACGTACATGATTCTGGGTCAATATTATCAGAAATCCGAAGATTGTTCGCTAGCTACGCAATACTATTTGGAGTCGCTCAAGCATGAAGTACTTTCGCGTGCTGAAAGCGAAAAAATTGAATCGTTGATCCATGAGTGTGAAGAACAATCCCATTGATTGGAGTGCGTTGCACATTCCATCGGATGCCTGGCAAACCGATCAACGAGAACGACTGGCTGAAGCTTTGGCGTATGCCGCCCAAAACTCCCCTTACTACGGTCGCACGCTTGGAAAGATCAACCCTATCCAATTCAGTCAGGATCCTGTGCGTATATTGAAATCATTGCCCTTCACCACAAAAGACGATTTCTCAAGGGAGAATGACGCTTTTTTATGCGTTGACAAGGGACAGATTGCTGATTTTGTTACGACTTCAGGCACACTTGGTCACCCGGTGAGTTACTATCTCACAGACCGGGACCTGGAACGATTGGGCATCAACGAAGCCGGGAGTTATCAATGTGCAGGGGCTACATCGGCTGATGTCTTTATGCTTATGACCACCATTGACAAGCGGTTCATGGCGGGACTGGCCTATTTTCTGGGGGCTCGGAAAATGGCTGCCGGTATTGTTCGAAACGGACCCGGAGTTCCCTATTTACAATGGGACAGCATAGAGCGTTTTCAACCTACCTATCTCATCGCCGTACCATCGTTTATACCTGCATTGCTGAAGTATGCGGAAGAACATGGTATCGATTATCAATCGAGCAGTGTGAAGGGAATTATTTGCATTGGAGAGCCTATTCGAAAGGATGATTTTTCGTTGAATGAATTAGGTGAGCGCATACGCGCCAAATGGAATATTGCGCTTTACAGTACATATGCGTCAACTGAAATGGCCACCGCTTTTACTGAATGTGAAGCAGGGAAGGGAGGTCATATGAGGCCTGATCTGATTTATCTTGAAGTGTTGGATCCCGAAGGAAATGAGGTTGGGGATGGAGAATCGGGTGAAGTGGTTTTTACGACGTTAGGTGTGGAAGGGATGCCGTTGATCAGGTATCGATCAGGAGATATTTGCACGCTTCGCACAGAAGTATGTTCGTGTGGAAGATCCACTCCTCGACTGGGACCTGTCCTGGGTCGAAAAAAACAAATGATCAAGTATAAGGGTACTACCTTGTTTCCACCTGTTATCTTTGACATGCTCGATCAATTTGAGCAGATTACGACCTACGTTGTGGAAGCTTCCACCAATGAATACGGCAATGATCATATACGCGTGTACCTCGATGAAGAGCTGGATCATTTTGACTTTGCGTATGAATTGAAGGAGGCTTTTAAAGGACGTTTGCGCGTGACTCCAGAAATCCAGTTTATCCCAACAACCGTGCTGCAGCAAAAACTTTTTCCCGAAAAAAGTCGCAAGCCTTTGAAATTTATTGATTTAAGAAACTAAGAACGCCCAAATATCACTTTATGAACACTACCCAACCAAAGCTCAATTTTTCTGATGCAGAAGCCGTAAAATCTCATGTTCAAAAACTGTCTTTTTACCCCATTATGTTTCAGGCTGCGCGCTCGTTGCGAAATCTGGGGATTCTCCAGTATTTGAAGGAACGCCGTCGAGCCGGGTTTCATGAAGTGGGGGCTATTGCCGAAGCAGTGAACATCACAGAATATGGTGTTCGTGTGTTGCTTGAGGCCGGCTTAAGCCTGGAGCTTGTAGATCGCGATGAGCAGGATCGCTATGCGATCACTCCTGCCGGGCGATTCCTTATTTCCGACCGGCAAACAGAGGTCAATATTGACTTTGTGAACGACGTATGTTACATCGGGTCATTCGAGATGGAAGACGCTATTCGCAACTATAAACCCGAAGGGTTGAAGCATTTTGGAACATGGGACACGATCTATGAAGCTTTGTCGCAACTGCCCGAACCGGTGCGTAAAAGCTGGTTTGCATTTGACCATTACTACTCTGATGCAGCGTTTCCGGAAGCATTGAAAATTGTATTCAGGGACAAGCCCAAACGTCTTGCGGATGTTGGCGGAAACACCGGTAAATGGTCAATGACCTGCGCTGCATATGATGCTGATGTGGAAGTGACCATTGTCGACCTGCCCGGACAACTCAACGACGCGATGAAGAACGTGAAAGCAAGAGGTTTGGAGGGTCGAATAAAAGCCCATGAAACCAACGTACTGCGCGATGATGTTCAATTCCCGTTGGGAATGGATGCGTTCTGGATGAGTCAGTTTTTGGACTGCTTTGCTGAGAACGAAATCATTCACATTTTATCGAACGCCGCGAAAGCCATGGACGATAAGTGTACGCTCTACATTATGGAAACCTATTGGGATCGACAGGAGCACGAAGCATCTACCTACTGCTTGCACGGCACAAGTCTGTACTTCACGGCCATGGCCAATGGAAACAGCAAGATGTACCATTCGGAAGCCATGAAACGCTGTGTTGAGGCTGCCGGTCTGCGCGTGGTAGAAGAGCACGACCAGGTGGGCAGCTATCACACTATTTTCGCTTGCAGAAAGGCTTAAGTCAACTGACTTAGCTCCACTACTTTATGTAGGGATAGAATACCTTTTTCCGGACGGCGCACGAATGGATTGTTGTGATCCCACACATATCCCGCAAGTACCGAGCAGATTTGTTCTTTGAACGTGGTATTGAGGACTCCCCCAAAGAAGATGTCCTGCAGCTTACCATCATACCAGTGATCCACATAGCTGCGGAATACGCCTATACCCTGCTCCATGTATGCCTTGTATTCTTCCCAATCGGCTTCTTCCCCTGCGAATTGCTTAAGCAGGGTTTCTGTGGCTTTCATAGACGAAGAAGTTGCAAGGGCAACACCACTAGAGAATACCGGATCGAGGAACTCAGCGCAGTTTCCGCAAAGCACCCAGTTCTTGCCATACATAACAGATGAGGACTGAGAGTAGCCTTTGTACCAATGAGGTTGAAACAGAATTTCACAATCTTTAAACCGATCGTAAAATCGTTCTGATTGCTTTAGTTTTTCACGGAAATACTCGGTAGCATCGCCTTCAATGTTCTCAAAGTGCCTTTTGTTTCCGGCAAAGCCCAGAGACGTATTGCCGTTGGAGAAGGGAATCATCCAAAACCACAAATCTGTTTCGAGGATATCGAACGAAATCCGCTCGGGCTCAGGGAAATTGTGGCGGAATTCATCCTTGACATGTGTGAATACGGCCCAGTTGGGGTATTGCCCCTTAAGCACTTCATGTCCCAACAATTGTGGGACAACACAGCCAAATCCGGAAGAGTCGATGAGAAAGTCACCTGTAACCTCGGTCAACTGACCGTTTTGCTCATAAACCACTTTCACCTGAGGTTCGGTTTGTATAGCGGTTACAGTGGCACCAAAACGAATGTCTCCTCCTTTCTCGGTGACTACATCGGCCATAATCTGATCGAAATCGGCACGCGGAACCTGCCAGGTGTAGTGCCAGCCATCTGTAAACTGTTCGCTAAATGAAAAATCGTAATTGCGGCCGTACTTGATAAAACGTACTCCGGGTTTCACGGCGAAGTTGGCTGCTTTGAGCGGTTCCATGAATCCCAACAATTCGTAGTGCTCCATGCTCGACGGCAAGAGACTCTCTCCAACCACCACACGTGGGAAAACAGTGCGTTCCAGCAATACCGCTTCGTGTCCGTGATTAAGCAAATTGGCCGCTGCTGTAAGTCCGGCAGGACCTGCTCCGATAATGATGACTTTCTTCTTTTCCATGATGACTATGCTGACATGACATCCTTCATCAACTTGTCACGATCCACAAACTCAAAACACGTGATTAACGAGCTTACTGTTACTCCCAAAATCCCGTGAACATTGAGGTTCTGACCGGTGAGGTACAAGTTGGGGACCTTTGTCTTTGGATTTATAAACGTTTTCAGGAACGAGTGGTGGTCTTTCAAAATGCCGTACATATTTCCATCGGGCGAGCCTATGTAGTCGCGGAAGGTCAATGGAGTACTGGCGTAGACACCCACAATTTTATCGCGAATTCCAGGGAACACCGATCGCTCGATGGAATCGAGGAAAATCTCTGACTTTCGCTCTTTGAACTCTTCGTATGATTCATTCCGCCCCTCGGGACGAGCGATGGTATTGTACGAATCAATCCATGGTTCCATTTCTTCGTAACGCATGTAGGCCATTACTGAGAGTCCATCTGCGTAATCGGGTGTTTTGGAGTTGGCCGGACAACTAAGCATATAGCACCCGGGCCAGGTCTTTTCACTATAGTTGACGCCATCCCAAACATCCTTCTGATCGAAATGGTAGATATTATAATCGAGATAAGGGAATGAATTCTCCTTAAACGACATGTGCAAGGTAAATGACGAAATGGTATTCTCAAGGCTCCATATTCGATTTCGATATGCCTTTTTGAAATGCTCCGGACCTACCATTTCGAGGGTAGTTCGAGGGTGGGCGTTGGAAATAAATCGCTTGGCTTCGATGCGTTCACCTGTTCTCAATTCCAACGACTTAATCTCACCACCCGAAACATGAGCCCGAACAACCTCAGCACGCTTGCGGATTTCGCCGCCGTAGCTGTGAATCTTTTTGGCCAGGTATTTAGCAATTTGAGAGCCTCCGTCGATGAGCCGGTAAGAGCTTTCAATATAAGTGTTAACCACCAGCGCATGAATGTAGAACGGAGTGTACTCCTTCACACCGGCATATAGGGCGTTGGTACCGGCCAAAACATTGCGAAGCATAACATCTTCGGTGAGGGTTGCGATGTAATCATGCGCATTCCACAACAGCATCTCATCTTCGTAATAGTCGGGCTCGGTGATATCAAGGTTGTACAACGGAAACCGATTGCAGATTTTTTGCACCTGCCGGCAATAAGTCTCTATTGCCGCGCGCTCCTTTGGGAACTGACTCACGAGCCGCTCAATAAACAACTCATAAGTTTGAGCATGGTAATAGTACTCGTCTCCATCACCAAAATGGATACGATCGAATCCTTCCATGTCCATTTTTCGGAATTTCAGGTCGTCCAGAATCCCGAAATACTTGAAATATTGATGTAGGTTTTGTCCTTCCGAAAGTCCTCCCAGATAATGCACACCCGTATCGAACACGGTTTTATCGCGCGAAAACACTTGCAAGCTCCCCCCCAGTTGATGGTTCTTTTCCAGTACCACCACATTGTAGCCTTCCTTGGCCAGAATGCAAGCACATTGCAATCCACCCAAACCGGCTCCGATTATCGCTACATCATACATCAGTATCTCATTTTCGTCTTAACACAAACAGCGCATTGGAGGTTCTTCCCGCGGGCGGTGTGTATTCGAGAGTTAGTCCATTTTCCCGTGCGAAATTGTCGATAAATTCCCGATCAAAAAAATGAAGTTCGTTAGTCGTTTTATTGAACTTAAACAGTTGGGTTGAGAAATACTCGGTAAGTCGGGTCATCCCATGCTGTGCTTCCAGGTTTTTCAGACCATCACGTATGATTAAGACTCCGTTTTCCGTCAATCCATCCACACAACTCCTCAACACCTGAATTTGTTCACTTGGGTTCATATAATGCAACACATCGTTGAGGAAAATTGCTGATGCATCTGACACCTTATATTCCCGCAAATCGGCAGATTCGAAGTGGATGCGCTCTCCATTGAGGTAATGATTTGCAGCCAGTTCAATTTTTTCCTCATCGTAATCCACGCCAACAATGGTGCGCCCCATTTGGCGGCATGCCAGATACAATGACAAATACCCATACCCACAACCCAAATCGTAGATCTTGCCTGATTCAGGAATCATGCGGTCGTATTTCTCAAAATTCTCCCGTTCCAGGCGCCACTTCACCCGGAAATACCACTCCACAATGGGACCTTTATATAGGAAAGCCCCCAAAATTCGGTGGAAGTGATAGGAGGTTTGTCCGTACTCGCGGTCATAAGCTTCATAGGCCTCACGTACATGCGCCGATACCTGCTTCGTACGTTCCCGATGTCCGGTACCAAAGCGATCATCGTTCCAGGCGATGCGTTCAAGCGCGATGGTACTCATCGTCGTATCACTGAGCAGGTAGTCGTTTTTAGGCATAGCATATCCATAGCCGTGCAAAATCACGGGCGAAATGTCCAGCTTATATTGATCGGCAATAAAAAATGCTCCTTTGTGCCAACGCTTGTGCTCTGCTTCCAGGGTACGTGTCCCTTCCGGGAAAATCATGACTGAGCAACCCTCATCCATGCAATCTTTAATCTTTTGCTGGGTCACCTCCGGCGGATCTTCCGTGTAGAGATAGCCTGCGTAGCGCACAGCCGGACCAAAAAGCGGGTTCTTGTAAACCCATTTCTTCGTCATTATCACCAGGTCGGGACTCAGACTGATCATGGCCAGGATATCGATGAAGGATTGATGATTGGTGACGATCACCGACGGACGGGACATATCCAGGTTTTTGAGGGCTACCCGTCGTTTTTTCACGTTCAGAGATGCGTAAATTACAAACAGACACCCCAATTGCAACACCTTGCGCAACATGCGTTTTTTGCGTGATTTCGGTATGGGAAGCGGCCGCAGAATAAACGAGAAAATTACCCCTATGGCACTGCCGATGGCAAACTCTGCAAATGCCATCAATGACCAGAAAAATCCCCAAAGGGTAAGTGGTGGCAAGCCATTTTCATCCCTGCGAATAATTAAAAACTTAAAAAGGGCCGGCTGCAAAGTGAGGCTGATAAACACAATGATGACAATACCCAAAACACTCAGCGTTGAGATGGATTGAATAGCTGGATGTCCGGCAAACAGCAACGCAGCCATTCCGATAAGCGTTGTGAGGGCCGACAAAACAATTGCCGAGGTATAGGACGAAAGCGTGTCCCTCCCGTACTTGTGTTTGCTCATGTATCCGTCGGTAATGAAAATCGCGAAGTCGTCGCCCAATCCGAAGATAAACGTGCTGAGGATGACATTGACGAAGTTGAATTTAATATCGAGCAGCACGGTAGCTCCCACAATCCAAATCCAGCTCAGCGCCATGGGCAGAAACGTTACGAGCGCCAGTTCCAGTCGACCGTACATGAGCAGCAGAATCACAAAAACCAGGAGCGAAGAGGCAATAAGAATAAAATTAAAATCGTCTTCAACAGCCTTAACCAGACTGTACGCATTGGCTCGCATATCGATGATTTCAAGTCCCGAAATCTCTCCCAATTCACTCTTCACTGCTTCAAGATGCTCTTTCGGTGCCACGAGAAAGCTCATCGCCATCCCACCCGGCATGATTTCGGGGGGTTGCGGAGCCACCATAAATTGGTAAAACGGCTCAAACGCACCTTCCTGAAAGCCCAGTTCTTCGCCGGCCTTGTTCAATTCCGTGATCAGAGAGTCGGCTTTGGGCATCAAGTGGTTCTGCCATTCGGCAAATGCCGCTTCGCTGTATTGGACAGAGGGTTGCGTGTAATCCTGGAGCAGATAGCCCGATACAAGTCCTTCACTTTTCAATTTGGCGCATGCCATACCCACTTGGAAATGCGTAGTAGCTTGCTGATCGGAATACTTGAGGAACAGCCTTTTCTCTTTCTCGGCTTTAATTCCGCTGAACAATTCCTCCGCATCCCGCAACTCCTGAGGGTAGTGATTGAGGTTGTCGAGATCAGCATCGAATTGAGCTTCGTCGAGTTTGCCCACCATAAAAATACTCACCACCACAATGACCAGTACCGATGCCGGACGCAGCCACTTACCCCATTTGCCGAATGGCAATTTTCCCCATTTCAAAGGCTTCATGGTATGATCCGAAACAAATACCGGAACAATGAAAAGCATGGTAAAAACAGCCGAAAGCAGCGCCAAAGAAGCAAAAATTCCAAAATCCGCGAGAATAGGCGACGAGGTGAAAATCAGCATTCCGAAGGCGAGGACAGTGGTGAGGCATGAAGCCAAAAGGGGTGTGGAAACCTCCTTGGCCGTTTTCAGGACATTTTGCGTGTGTTGCAAGTGGGTGTAGAAGTGGAATGCATAATCAAGCACGATTCCCAACACCACGGAGCCCGCACCAATGGCAATTCCAGCAATTTGTCCCTTGATCAACGCCACCAATCCCAGAGCCAGAATCAAAGCAATTCCGCCCGGAACCAGGAAAAACAAAGGAACTAGCAACTGGCGATACACCACCACGAGAAGCAATAAAATGGCAACAACGGCAATTATGAGCGTAATGCCCAAATCATCCTCGATTTGTCGAACGTTCTCGGCCTCAATGAGTACCGTGGAGAAATAAGACAAGGGAATACCCTCGGCCTTTGCCTGGAGTTTCAAGTCATTGAGCCTAGTAAGCAACTCAACTTTATCAGCCGATTTTAAATCCGCATGAAGCAAGTAAGTCCTGACTTCCTGACCTGTGCGGAGCTCGAGTCGATCGCCATTTTCAACAATAGGTGCAAGTGGCTCGGCAGCCTGCAATCGGTCAAAAACGAGAGCACCGATACCATACGGATCCAATGTAACGGTTTGAGCGCCAATGAACGCCCCCGGGGCAGATAATCGATCCACGGCATCGCGGAGCACTTCATGAGCAGGCCGGGAATGAATGAGGCTATCTACCCGCACATAGTCTTCGGGAGTGAGTAAGAGTGGGATACGATGGTAAATACTATTCAGATCCACGACCATGAGGTTTTTGAGTTCCTCGTCATTGGACGTCCCAAAACGACCCGCGATGGAATCCACGCGCGCCCAAACAGACTCGGCATTCGACTCAGAATCATCAACGGCTATAAACAGAGTTGTGGATTTCGCAACAGAATCGATGAGTGCTTTGAGTTCGTCAAAAGCCTCATGTTCAGGAAGCGTGCTGCGCGCATCGTTGATGACTTCGATTCGTAACGCACTGTATCCCAACGCAATAAGAGCCGAAACAATAACAAATGCATACAACCACTTGCGTTTCTTCCACCATTTAATCCAGGAGCTTACCATGTAAATGCACAATTTCTAGTTAGGCCAGTGAACAAATCAGGCAAAATTATTTTTTAAATACTAATTTTGACGGCTTGATCGGAATGAATTAAGGACTAAATTTTTACTTGTTGAAAAGGACGGGATATCTTACTATTGGCATTATCGACAGTTTGATTGGAGGAAATGAGGAGTATACCTTATCCGAAGAGCAGCTGACTACCATGCAGGAAGCCTATGATTTTTTGGAGGAGTTTTCTTCGCGAAAAGTTATTTATGGCATCAACACAGGATTTGGTCCTATGGCTCAATATCGGGTCAAGCCCGAGGAGTATACCAATCTTCAGTACAATCTTATTCGCAGTCACGCCAACGGAATCGGGCAGAAATTGAGTCCTGAAGAAATCCGCGCGGTGATGATTTGTCGCCTGCACACATTGGCTTTGGGTCGCTCGGGGGTTAGTCCGGGTATTATTTACCAGTTGCAGACCTACCTCAAGCACGACATTCTTCCGATCATTTATTATCACGGCGGCGTTGGTGCCAGTGGTGATCTCGTTCAGTTGGCTCATGTGGGGCTCGGACTCATAGGGGAAGGGGAATGCTACTACAAAGGAGAAATTGTTCCGGTGAAGCAGGCTTTGGAAGCAGAAGGATTGCAAAAAGCAGAATTGAAGTTGCGCGATGGATTGGCCATTGTCAATGGAACTTCTTGCATGTCGGGAATTGCGGCCTTAAACATTCGCCGGGCTCAAAATCTATTGTACTGGGCCATAGCCGGAGCCGCGATGTTGAACGAATTGGTTGAAGCATTTGACGACTCATTTTCCAAAGAGCTGAACTATGTGAAGCTTCACCCCGGACAGCGTTATGTGGCCGCGCGCATGCGTCACCATGTAAAAGGCAGCGAACTTATCCAGAAGCGCCACGTGAAGGACTTCGACGAAAAGCAAGATGCCACCGGACAAATTTTCCAAAAGAAAGTTCAGGAATATTACAGCCTACGATGTGTTCCACAGATTCTAGGTCCCGTAGCGGAAACGTTGGATCACTGTGCCGAAACACTTGAGCGTGAAATGAATTCTGCCAATGACAATCCGATTATATCGGTAAGCGAGGAGAATGTTTTTCACGGAGGGAACTTTCACGGCGACTATGTGTCGTTTGAGATGGATAAATTGAAGCTTGCCGTGGTAAAGATGACGATGCTCGCTGAGCGTCAGATCAACTTCCTGATGAACGACAAGCTCAACGAACGCTTCCCGCCATTCCTCAATGCCGGAATTTTGGGATTGAACTACGGGATGCAAGGGATGGTTTTCTCGGCGACCTCAACGACGGCTGAAAATCAGTCATTGAGCAATTCGGTTTATGTACATTCGATTCCATGCAACAACGACAATCAGGACATTGTGAGCATGGGTTCCAACGCTGCACGCATCACCAAAGAAGTGATTGAAAACGCAGCGCAGGTGCTCAGTATGTTTATGCTGGCACTGGCGCAAGCAGCAGATTTTGACAACCTGAAAGACCGGTTATCACCGGCATCAAAGGACGTTTACCAGCAGATTCGCAAGATTGTGGGGCGCATTGAAAAAGACGAGCCTATCAGCAACTGTCTGGACGCCATCAACGATTTGATTTCTAACCAGGAGAGATTCTCCGATATAGATGCAGATATATGAAATACGCACTGGTAACCGGTGGATCAAGAGGATTGGGCAGAGCAATTTGCGTAACGTTAGCACGCGACCTCGGCTATAACATCCTCATCAATTATCAAGGAAATGAGGCAGCCGCCAAAGAGACACTTCAATTGGTTGAAGCCGAAGGAGTTTCGGGCGAAATCCTTAAATTCGATGTATCGGACAAAGCGATGGTTGACTCTGTGATGGAGGCGTGGGTTGAGCGCAATCCGGAGGGTGTGATTGAGGTATTGGTGAACAATGCCGGAATCACCCGAGACAACCTCATGGTGTGGCTGGAAGAGAAAGATTGGGACGATGTGATCAACACCCACGTAAAAGGAATGTTCAACTGCACCAAATTTGTATTGCAGAAAATGATCCGTGCCCGCTATGGACGAATCATTAATGTGGTTTCAGTAAGCGGTGTGAAGGGTGTGCCCGGACAAACCAATTATTCGGCTGCCAAGGGTGCGATGATCGCCGCAACGCGTTCATTGGCACAGGAAGTTGCCAAGAGAAAAATTACGGTCAATGCAGTAGCGCCCGGATTTATCCGAAGCGATATGACCGAGAAATTGCCAGTAGATCAACTGATTAAACTTATCCCCATGAATCGTTTCGGGGAGCCTGAAGAAGTGGCCGATATTGTGTCGTTCATCGCTTCACCTAAGGCTGCCTACATTACTGGCGAAACGATCAACATTAATGGAGGAATTCATTCATAGGAAATGAACAACAGAGTAGTTATAACCGGACTTGGAATTTATTCTTGCCTTGGCACTTCGCTCGACGAAGTTGCCGAATCATTGAAGCAAGGCAAGAGTGGAATTATTTACGACCCCATCCGCAAGGAAATGGGTTTTCGATCGGCATTGACCGGTCACGTTGACGAACCCGACTTGAAAAGCGAGCTTTCGAGAAGGCAACGGGTAGGATTGTCGGAAGAAGCAAAATACGCTTATGTCGCTACGCGTCAGGCGCTGGACCAGGCGGGTATGGACATGGATTACCTAACCGAAAATGAGGTAGGTATTCTTTATGGAAACGATTCATCGGCCCGTGCCGTAATCGAAGGTGTGGACATGATGCGCGAGAAGAAAGATACGACCCTCTTGGGTTCCGGATCGATCTTCCAGTCCATGAACTGCACCATCACCATGAACCTTTCTACGATCTTTAAGCTGAAAGGAATCAACTTCACGATTTCCGGAGCTTGTGCTTCAGGTTCGCACTCCATAGGTATTGGCTACCTTTTGATAAAATATGGTCTGCAGAAAGCCATTGTTTGTGGTGGAGCACAGGAAATTAGTGCTTATGCATTTGGCAGTTTCGATGGTATTGGGGCATTTTCAGTTCGTGAAGACGAGCCTAACAAGGCTTCACGACCATTCGATAAAGACCGTGATGGATTGATACCATCGGGCGGTGGTGCAACGGTGATTATTGAATCGCTTGAATCGGCTAAAGCCCGTGGAGCCAAGATTTTGGGTGAAGTTGTAGGATATGGATTCAGCAGCAATGGCGATCATATCTCTAATCCAAACAAAGAAGGTCAGGTGCGTTCATTGAGCATGGCGATTGAACAATCGGGGATTGATCCTAAGATTGTGGATTACATCAACGCTCACGCTACCTCTACTCCGGTAGGTGATGGCTATGAGGCTGAGGCAATTAGCGAGGTGTTTGCCGGACTAAATACTCCGGTTAGTTCTACGAAGAGCATGACCGGACATGAATGCTGGATGGCTGGGGCGAGCGAAATCGTATATTGTATGTTGATGATGCGCGACGGATTCATAGCGCCGAATATAAACTTCGAAAACCCTGACGAGTCAACGGCAAAATTGAATATTATTGCGCAAACAAAGAACACCCCTATCAACTGCTTTTTATCCAACTCGTTTGGTTTCGGCGGAACCAATAGTACACTGATCATTAAGAAATACCAAGAGTAATGACACAAGAGGAGATTATCGCGAAGATCAACGAATTTCTCGTTGATGAGTTTGAAGTAGACGCTAACGTTATCAAGCCTGAAGCTCCATTGCAAGAAACACTGGATTTGGACAGCCTTGACTACGTTGACCTGGTTGTTGTCATTGAAAGCAACTTCGGTTTTAAGGTTAAGGGTGAAGATTTCATGGAAATCCGCACTTTCCAGGATTTCTACGATAAAAAAAAAAAAAAAGTAGGAGAAAAAGCATAAAATGGCCTCCTGGGATGGCAAGAGCCGAGGCTCACTCCTGGGCTATAAAATCTTTGTTCTCACGATCAAATGGGGTGGTGTTCATTTGGCGTATGCCTTATTGAAAATTGTCTCCTTTTACTTCTTCCTTTTTGCCAAAAAACCACGCAAAGCCATTGAGGACTTCTATATCAATGCCCTCAAAATGGATTCGCAATTGGCTAAAAAAACATGCAGGAAGAACTTCCGGCTCATTGGTCAGTCCATTATCGATAAAGTAGCCTTCCTCTCGGGGAAAGGCGATAAATATGGCTTTGCCTTTGACGGTCATGATATACTTGTAGACCTTGAAAAACAAGGCAAAGGGGGAATTCTGATTTCCGGACACGTAGGGAATTGGGACATTGCCGGGAACATGCTTAAATCAACCGATCTTACCGTGCCGGTAAACGTGGTGATGTTTGAGAATGAAGTGCAAGCCATTAAAAAATTCATGGATCAGGAGACCGGAGGAAACCGGTTTAAAGTAATCAGCATCGGAAACGATCTCAGTCATATCATACAAATCAACGCTGCCCTCAACAAAGGGGAGTTTGTATGCATCCACGGTGACCGTTTCGTAGGCAAGGTAAAGACCATGACAGTTCCTTTCTTCGGACGGGATGCGCGTTTTCCGGCCGGACCCTTCGAAATTGCAGCCAAATTCAAAGCTCCGGTGACCTTTGTATTTAATGTCAAGAAGTCGGACTTCGAGTATCAACTCAGCGCTACAAAGCCTATTCGTGAAGAAATCACCTCAGCCCAGGATGTTGTAGAGCGGTATGTTGACATTCTTGAAGAAAAAACCCGACAATATCCCGAACAATGGTTCAATTATTATGATTTCTACAATACCTGAAATATGCTAGTTGCCAAAGAAAATATTGATTCTGTAATTCCTCAGCGTCCACCAATGGTGCTTATCGACAATTTGCTCGATCAGAATACGGAAATGTCCAAAACCAATTTCACCGTTCCTGAAGGCCACGTGTTGCTCGACGGCGATGAACTCTCAGAAGCCGGTTTGATCGAAAACATTGCTCAAAGCGCGGCTGCAGGAGTGGGCTATGAATATGCCGTAAAACAAGAGCCCGCCCCTGTAGGATTCATTGGAGCTGTATCGAAATTGGTGGTGAGCAACCGACCGAAAATCGGAGAATGTATTGAAACGCTCATTACGGTGACCCACCAATTGACCGGCATTACTGTAATCCAAGGTGTTAGCAAGTCGGGCGATCGGGAGATGGCGCGCTGTGAAATGAAAATTTTCCTCCAACCATGAAAAAACCACGGGTAGTTCGCGCGTTGCATGACACGGTCCATATTCACGTTCGTTTCAGCGAAGTGGATTCCATGGGCGTGGTTTGGCATGGAAACTATGTGAAATACCTCGAGGATGCCCGTGAAAAAATGGGCACCGCCCAAGGCATGGGCTACATGGATGTGTACCGCAACGGATACATGATTCCGGTAGTGAATATGAACATCGACTACAAAATGCCGATGTACTACGACCACCCGTACACCATCCATATTTGGCTGCTCGATGAAGTTGCGGCTAAGATCAAGTGCTATTATGAAATCCGCAATGCGGACAATCAAGTATGTGTCACCGCAGAAACAACTCAGGTTTTCATTGATTTGAAAGGTGAGCTCCAACTGCTGGTACCGGATTTCTACTCCAGCTGGAAAACCGACAAACCCTGGAAAACGGCCGAACTATGATCTATGTCGGAGCGGAGAATATCGTTGCACCATTAGGTCTTTCCGCTTCGGAGGCATTTTCACGGATTCTAAACCAGGAATCATCCGTTCAATTGCATACCGGGCTTACCCCTGAAGATAAAGCGGTTCCTGCCTCTGTTTTCAGCGATGAGCAACGCGGCGAGATACAAAAAGGAGAGCAACGGTTCATTTCTGACCTTGCAGTTTATGCCATTCAACACGCTTTGAGGCAAGTGGATGGAGATCTGCTCAATGATCCGAAAACACTATTGATCGTGAGTACCACCAAAGGAGATGTGGATCGTGTCGCAGAAGAACCTCAACATGCCCGGCTCGGCGATCTAGCTATGGATATCGCACATCAATTGGGTTTTCAAGGAACCACTGAAGTGATTTCCAACGCCTGCATATCAGGAATTTTGTCGGTCATCACCGCAGCCGATCTCCTTGCAACAGGCCGCTTCAAGCACGCCATAGTGTGCGGAGTTGATTTAGTGACACGCTTTACCGTGAGCGGATTCGACTCGTTCTATGCGATCGCTCCTGACAGTTGCCGACCTTACGCCGCCGATCGCGAGGGAATTGCGCTTGGTGAAGGCGCAGGAGTAGTAGTGCTTTCAGTAGAAAACATATTTCGCACGTCCCCATTTCAGTATTTGGGGGGTGCATGCGCAAATGATGCCAATCACATCAGTGGTCCATCGCGCACCGGCGAAGGGTTGTTCCGCGCTGTAAAGCGCTGTTTGGCGTATGCCGGATTACTTCCCACAGCTATTGACCAGATTTCTGCGCACGGCACTGCCACGCGCTACAACGACGACATGGAGTCCATAGCCTTCAACCGGGCCGAACTTGGATCCACACCTTTGCATTCTTTGAAAGGATACACCGGACATACCCTCGGTGCAGCCGGACTCATCGAACTGGCAGCTACCATGCAAAGCGCGCGCAACGGCGTGGTTCCGGCCAGCTGGGGCTCATCTCCCGGAGGAACCACCGAGCCTTTGGCCGTAAACTGCGAAAACACAACGCTCGCAACCCGGCATTTTATGAAAACAGCAAGCGGATTTGGCGGATGCAATGCCGCAGCAATCTTCCGATATGACCATTAAGGCCACCGCACATATCACCCCAAAAAAGGCGCTCATCAACGATGAAGTATTTGTTGAGGCTCCGGGAATTGTTCGTGCCACGTATGAAAAACTCGAAATGGGCTATCCCAAGTTTTTCAAAATGGATCGCATGTGTAAACTAGGTGTGCTGGGTGTCGATATGCTCCTCCGTAGCGTTGATGCCACTCGGTTTGCAGACGATGAAATTGGCTTGCTCTTTTCCAATAGCGACTCCAGTCTGGAATCGGACGTGAAGCACCAGCAATCCATCGACGAAGGAGCTGCGAGTCCGGCTATTTTCGTGTACACGCTCCCCAACATTGTTTTGGGAGAAATAGGCATTCGCCAAAAGTGGTACGGCGAGCAGTTATTTACCGTGACACCGGAACCCGATGCGGAGTTCCTGGTGCAGGTGGTACAAAGTTGGTTTCAAATGAACAAAGCGAAGGCGTGCGTGGTTGGATGGATCAATTCCCTTAGCGACGATTTCGAAGCGGCGTTTATTTGGATAGAAAATCAGGAAAACGGTGGAGGAATTCCTCTAACCGCACTAAATTTGAAGCAAATAATAAGTACTCATGGACGACTTGAAAGAGAAGCTTAAGGTTCAGGTAATCGAGCACCTGAACCTCGAAGATATGCAGCCATCGGATATCCCCAATGATGAACCCCTGTTTGGAGAGGGTCTCGGACTGGATTCAATCGATGCACTGGAACTCATTGTAATGCTCGAAAAGCACTATGGTTTGAAAGTAACCAATCCTGAAGACGGTCGCCGGGTGTTCTACACCATTGATACTATGGCCGATTACATTAAGGAGCACACCTCTTGAGCGAAATCCTCATCACCGGATCGGGCGTAATCTCGTCCATGGGGCGCGGGGTGCAGGAGCACACCAACCGACTCCTTTCGGGACTCACCGGCATAGGTCGTGTGCATCGGATCGACGGGTTGCCGCATGAATACTATGGAGGAGAGTTGAATCAATCTGTGGAAGAAATTTTGGCGAATGCCGGATTAACCTCCATCGATTCCCGATTGTCGAGATCAACGGCACTCGCTTTTTCAGCCATTCAGGAGTTGCTTGAAAATGTAGACTTTGGTGGTGGAAAACGCTGTGCACTCATCAATGCCACGTCGGTGGGAGGCATGGATACCACCGAGCAAGAATACCTTCGCAATCGCGAATCGTGGGATTATACCCGTTTCTTACAGCACAACCTCGGACAAATCAACGATCGGCTGTGTGCCCATTACGGCTGGAACCTGTTCAACACTACCATGTCCACCGCGTGCTCTTCGGCTGCAAATGCCATGATGCTCGGAGCGCGTTTGATTCGCTCGGGGCAGTACGACCAGGTCATTGTGGGCGGTACCGATGCCCTTTCCAATTTCACCATGCGCGGATTTGAATCGCTCATGATTTACGATGCTGAATTGTGCCGACCTTTCGACGATACACGCGCCGGACTGAATCTCGGAGAAGCTGCGGCTTACGTGCTTTTGGAAAGCGAACAATCGGCCAGGGAAAGAGGCCATACGGCAAATGTGAGGCTGACCGGCTGGGCGAATGCCAACGATGCTTTCCACGCCACCGCGTCCTCACCCGATGGAAAAGGTGCGGTGTTGAGCATGACTCAGGCACTGGAAGTAGCCAATCTCCAACCGGAAGACATCGACTACATCAACGCTCACGGAACGGCAACTCCCAACAATGATCTAAGCGAGTCGATAGCCATCAAGCAAGTATTTAGCGAAGTACCGGTGTTTAGTTCTACCAAGGCTTTTACCGGACACACGCTGGCTGCTGCAGGAGCCATCGAAGCCGTTTTTAGCGTTTTGAGCATTGAAAAGAATCTGGCCTGGGCCAACCTGAACTGGACCACACCCATTGCCGACACCGGATTGGTGCCTGCGTTAGAAACCACGTCTCTCGAAATCAACCATGTGTTGTCCAACAGTTTTGGATTCGGGGGGAATAACTCAACCCTCATATTTTCATCAATATGAAGGCATATATCCATCACGCAGCATCGGTTTCTGTTCAGCCATTGAACGCACCTATTCAAGCAGTTGAATTTCCTGCCGATGTGCAGCATCCCGACTACAAAGACCGTATACCTCCGGCGAAAATCCGCCGAATGGGAAGTGCCGTAAAAATGGGCATCTGGTCGGCCCTGGAGGCTGGAGCACAAAGCGAAGACCCCATTATTATGGGTTCGGGATTGGGTTGTTTGAAAGACTCGGAACGCTTTCTTGAAGGCTTGAGAGGTGCGCCGGACATTGTGAGTCCGACCCCTTTTATCCAGTCCACGCACAACACCGTTTCGGGACAAATTGCCCTTCACCTTGGCAACCACCTCTACAACATTACCCACACCCAAAACGGGGTGTCGTTTGAGGCATCGCTTATTGACGCCATGCTTTGGCTGCAGGAGAAACAAGGATATGTAATGGTAGGAGGAGTGGAAGAGCACATTCCTTTGCTCCATGAAATTGCAGACAATCTCAACGTAAATAGTTCAACCCGTGATGCTTATAGCGAAGGATCGGCCTTCCTGCGTGTAGGGAGCAAACCTTCCGACGTGGCCATCAGCGCTTGTACGATTGCGGGTAGTCGCGAGGAAGCTGTCGAACTGGTTCTCCAATCGAAAGCTGAACTGGTTCTTACCGGGAATAGCGGTCCGGTGGTGATGGCAGCCCCATCATTTGGCCCTGTGCCAACGCTTGATTATACACGATTTACCGGTATTCACATGTCCAATAGTGCACAGGCAGCGGCACTGGCTTTTCGCATGCTGAGTGGTGAGTCGATAGATCATCACCAACCTCGAAAAGTGGCGATTTTCAACCAATACCTCGATGCCTCATTCGGGGTGACGATATTGGAGCAAAATTGAAAATATACGCCCTGAATATCGCGCTCCTGTTGCTTTGTGTGCTTGCTTACACCTTCGTTCAGGCACCCGGGAAATGGTATCTTATCACTGCTTTCGTAGCCCTCTACCTCCTCTTTCTGTTCTTTGCGGTGAAGAATGTGCAATTGCGCTTTTTTGTACCGTACGTCAACCATACGCGACAGGGAGTGCTCCTCACGTTTGATGACGGTCCGGTGACGGGGAAAACGGTTGAAACAGCTCAGATTTTGAGCCGGCACAATGTTCATGGCCTTTTCTTCCTCATAGGTGAACGCGCCCAGTCACATCCCGATCTTGTCCAAAAATTGGTCGAACTCGGTCATGCAGTGGGCAATCACAGTTACAGTCATCCCAACCGTTTTTCCATTATGCGCACGGACGAGGTGACTCAGGAAATCCAAAAAGGAGAAGAAGTCATCCGCAGCCTCTGTCACCAGGAAATCGTTCCGTTTCGGGTTCCGTTTGGATTGACCAATCCACGTATTGGAAGGGCCGTTCGCAGACTTCGGGTGTTGAATATTGGCTGGAATCGCCGTACGTTCGACACCATGCGCAGCCCCGATGCCGTGCTTCAGCTTCTCAAGAATCGTTTGCGCCCACGCGACATTGTATTACTCCATGATTCCAGTGCTTTTTGCGCGGAAAAATTGGACGCATTTTTGCAGTGGGCAGGCCAGCAAAATATAAAATTCGAAGACCCTCATGCCTTTCTTCAAGAACACCATTCATAGCTCCGTTCTGCTTTTCTTTCTGCTTGTTCTGGCATCCGCCAAATGTTCAGGTCAGGACTTTAAGCCCATGCCTCAGCCCGAAAAATTCGTTGCTGCGTACCGAGCACAAGTAGAGCAGCAAACCACCCTGAAAGCCGATTACGTGCAACTCAGGCACCTTACCTTTATGAAGGACCCGTCACAATCTACCGGAGTATTTTTTGCCGCCGGACAATCGAAAATCCGTTGGGAACAGGTCCAGCCCAAAAGCCATATCCTACTCATGAATGAAGGCACAGCCTACGTCATCGCCGACGGGAAAACCGAGACTTACGACCTGGAGAAAAACCGACAGTTCCGCACCATCAACGAAATGATGACCCGGGTGATGTCGGGCGATATTTCGGACAATACCGACTTTGAAGTTACCTTCTTAGAAAGCGATAAAGAGGTGAAAGTCATCTTGGTGCCGACGCGTAAAATGATGAAGAAATTTATTGGTTCCATCGAACTAATTGTGGACAAGAGCAGTTATCTGCTCAACCGCATGACCATGACGGAAGCCGACGGAAACGCTACGGAGTTGATATTCTCCAATCAAAAGGCTAACATTCCTCTGGAAATGTCGATTTTTGAACCCACGAAATAGATTATGGCAGCCTTTTATCACAAGAAATCCCAATCCCAAGGCGAAGACGGACATGCCTTCCACATTGAATTGAATGCACAGCATCCGGTGTATGAAGGTCATTTCCCCGGGCAACCTGTTGCACCCGGAGTGATGCTCACCCGAATGATTCAGGAACTCACGGAAGAGATCTCGGGGAGTAAGTTGTTTCTCGCCGAAGCCCGAAGCATCAAGTTTCTCAAGTTTGTTGACCCCACAGCTACCCCTACCCTCGATGTTCACATTCAGTTGATTCCCGATGAGGAAGTCGTAAAAATCAACTCACGAGCCGATTTCGAAGGGGCTACCTACTTCAAGCTGAATGCAACATTCAACAAGATATCCTGATCAATGCCGTGAACTAGGGGTTTGCCTCCTCATTCCCACCTACAACAACGCCCGGACCCTGGCGCGCGTTCTGGAAGGTGTTCTCGAATACTGCGACGACGTCATTGTAGTCAATGACGGGTCAACCGATGACACGGGCACTATCCTTTCCACTTTTGAAAAGCGGGCAGATATCATCACCTTTCCACAAAATCAGGGAAAAGGGCCTGCCCTCAAGACCGGTATGAGACGCGCCATTGAACGCGGATTCAGGTATGCCATCACCATCGATAGCGATGGCCAGCACCTGGCTGAAAACATCCCGCTTTTTCTCGAAGCGCTCGCCTCAACTCCTGATGCACTTATTATCGGAGCGCGCGACCTGGACCAGGAGGGGGCACCGAAGAAAAGTAGTTTTGGCAACCGATTCTCGAATTTCTGGTTCTGGATCGAAACCGGAAAACGTTTACCCGATACCCAAACCGGATTCCGCGCCTACCCGTTGAAATACGTCAATGGCATGAAATTCTACAGCGGGAAGTTCGAGTTTGAAATCGAAATACTCGTCCGCCTCGCCTGGAAACAAGTGGAAATTCTAAATGTCCCGGTTCGGGCTATTTACGACCCGGAAGAGCGGGTCACCCACTTCCGGCCCTGGCGCGACTTTTTCCGTATTTCAGTCCTGAATACCGTGCTGGTCACTATCACCCTTCTGTGGCAACTGCCCTTGAGATTGTTTCGATACGTGCGGAAAAAAGGAATCTGGGAAGTAATCAAAGATGACCTGCTCGATATCAACGAACCGACCTCGCGAAAAGCAACGGCCATAGGGTTTGGCTTGTTTATGGGTATTGTTCCATTGTGGGGGTTCCAAATGCTCATTGCGGCAGCCCTCGCAGTGCCCCTTCGACTCAACAAAGTGGTTGTGCTGGCATTCAGCAACATCAGTGTGCCACCCATGATTCCGCTAATCATTTACGGTTCGTACAAAATGGGAGGTCTGTTTTTCAGCGATGCGCACGATCTGCACCATTGGAAAGACCTGACCCTCGAATCCATCTACATCAATTTCTCCCAGTACGTGGTCGGTAGCTTTGTGCTGGCTGCCGCTGTAGGAATGCTCGGATTTATTGCTTCTTTCTTCATCCTCAGTGCTTTGCGAAAAAAGAAGAGCCATGAGTGATCCCGAATTGCTGATACGACTCGATCAACTGGCCTTGCAACGCGGGTGGTTTGAAACCCGCAACCGTGCCGAACAATACATCAAAGAGCACGGCATTATCGTGGCCGGAAAACGTGTAAACAAACCAGGAAAAAAATATACTGCTGATACAACGCTCGAGCTCACCGAGGAACCCTTAAAATGGGTATCACGCGCTGCTCTGAAGCTCGAAAAAGCCCTGGATCACTGGCACATCAACCCAAAGGAGTGGGTGTGCATCGACGTGGGCTCCTCCACGGGCGGCTTCACCCAACTCCTCCTTGACCGGGGTGCCAAACTTATCTACTGTGTTGATACCGGAACCGATCAGCTACACTCCACATTGCGCCATGACCCGCGCACAGTAGTGCTCGAGAATACCGACATTAGGGAGGCACAAGGCCAAATAACTCAGCAGCCCGATGGCATTGTGGTAGACGTTTCATTCATCTCGCTCACCCGCATTTTGCCGGTTCTCATACCCCTCGCGGCTCCCCACACTCAAATCATTACCCTCTTTAAGCCTCAATTTGAAGTAGGAAAACAACATGTAGGAAAGAACGGAATCGTGCGCGATCTCAATCGTGTGAGGGAAGTTGCTCTAAATCTGATTAAAAACGCTGAACTTTGGAGCCTTGAACACCACGGCACCATCGATTCGCCTATCAAAGGCGGAGACGGAAACACAGAATTCCTCATGCGATGGTCTGTCAAAACCACATAATCGTGTCAACGACCACACTCAACATAGATCACATACGCTCGCAGTTTCCCATTCTCCAAAGCAAGGTGCATGGACAACCTTTGGTGTACCTCGACAATGCTGCAAGCAATCAAAAACCCCTTGCCGTAATCGAGGCCATCTCCAACTACTACTCCACCACCCACGCCAATGTCCACCGAGGCGTTCATCACTTGTCGCAAATGGCCACTGATGCCTTCGAACAAGGAAGGAAAACGTTGGCCCAGTTTGTCAATGCCCGTCACGAAAATGAAATCGTTTTCACCTCAGGCACCACTGAATCTATTAATCTGGTTGCACAAACCTGGGGAAGAGCCAATATCTCTGAAGGTGATGAAATCATCTTATCTGAGTTAGAACACCACTCCAATATCGTCCCCTGGCAAATGCTGGCGCAGGAAAAAGGTGCTGTCATACGGGTCATTCCCGTGCTGGATAATGGCACTTTGGACATGCAGGCATACGCCAAATTATTGGGCGACAGGACACGTCTGGTTTCCGTGAATCACGTGAGCAACACCCTGGGCACCATCAATCCAATCAAGGAAATGTCCCGGATGGCTCATCAATCGGGTGCGCTTTTCCTTGCCGACGGAGCTCAGGCTTCAGCTCACGAGCTGATCGACGTGCAAGATCTCGATTGCGATTTTTACACGGTTTCCGGACATAAAATGTATGCTCCCACGGGCATTGGATTCTTGTACGGTAAAATGGAACTTCTTGAAGCCATGCCGCCCTGGAAAGGTGGTGGCGAAATGATCAAATCAGTATCATTCGAACACACGGAATACGCCGGACTGCCCCATAAATTTGAAGCCGGAACGCCCCATATTGAAGGTGTTGTTGGTTTGGCGGCTGCCATTTTATTCATGAAATCAATAGGCATTCGCCAAATAGCAGAGCACGAAAACACCTTGGTTGAGATGGCCATGGAGCAACTCCGGGAAATTCCCGGACTTCGCCTCATTGGTACCGCACCGCAAAAAGCGTCGGTTGTTTCATTCATCGTGGATGGAGTGCACCCATATGACCTGGGCACCTTGCTCGATCAAATGGGCATTGCCGTGCGCACAGGCCACCACTGCACCGAACCACTCATGCACTGCTTTGGAATTCCGGGCACGGTAAGAGCATCGTTTTCGGTGTACAATACAACAGAAGAGGTGGAAGTGCTGGTCAAAGGCGTGAAGCGCGCCGTGGAAATGCTGAGCTAGCCCAAGGATTTCAATTGTGGTGCGTACTATATTTCGGAAGTGAAATACACCTTCCATAATTTAGTGTCTCAGGCCAATTTAACCAGCACCATGAAAACAACCATTATTGCTTTTGTCTGCACTCTGCTATCACTAACCGTCGGAGCCCAAAATGAAATCCCTTCGGGATCCTGGTCCATTTCTTCCATCGGCCACCAAAAAGGAATTCTACTCGACCGGTACAACACCATGTCGATCGACTGGATGCGCGCGCATACGCGAAATGAAGATGTAGTTGCCGTTGAAGATGACGTGGATTACGAAGTCATGAACATGGCCAGTGTCACCGGACAACAAATGGGAATCAATCTGGGACTTACAGCACCTGCAGCGCGATTGGGCAAATGGGGCCTGCTTCGTGAAATTCGCATCGCAGCAACGGTAGTGACCGGACGGGAAGCAATGGTGCAGTATAGCAACACCGAAAATCCTTACATCGATCCTATCGAGAAGTCGCTCATATTTTGTCTGATTGACAATGAAATCAATTTGGCGGCTGCCTACCTCTTGAAAAAAAGAATGTGGAAAATAGACTTGGGATTGGGACTCGGAGGTTTGATAGGTACCAATTTCAATCCTGAAATGCTGATTATTCGCAATAGCTACACCCCTTCGGGTGTCGAAACACAAAACCCGGTGTATACCAGCACCACAGACTATTACCGAGCCTACCATTCCATTTTCGGACGAGCTTTTATCCCTGTGACGATGGGCATGTGGCTCGGAAAAAAAGTCGAACTACTGGCGGAAGGACGTGTAGGCACCGGTATCGAATGGGTCAATAAAAATGTGCATTCCATCGGCACCACCTGGTCGGGAACCGTAGGTGTGCGTTGGCATTTTGATATGTTCGTGCCGGGGAAATAATCCCGCCTTCACTTCAAATCCCTGCGCTGCTCGATTACCGGTAGCAGCCAACAAAAGGTAGTTTACGGTTCAGAACGACCTCTTGCTCCAATCTCTTGCTCATGTTCTGTTCTCATTGGGTAATGCTTATCTTTATACAGCTTTACCAAAACACGTGTCCGAATGAACCGAATTATCCTGTTGCTGCTCGCTGCTATGCCATTTGGCCTCTGTGCCCAGCTTTCCACCGTAATCGTAGAAAGCGGCGGAAACAGCACACTGTACACCGATTTACAGACCGCCATCAGCGCTGCGCCCGCGGGAGCTACTTTGTACCTCTCAGGAGGAATCCACAATCCCGATGCGGATGATGTTGTAGTCAATAAGCCACTCACCATACTCGGTGCGGGTTTCGACATGGATACACTCGTTTTCACTGGTGCTACCATCATACGCGGTGACCTTACGCTCATCAATGGCGCAGACAACTGCGTATTGCGCGGATTCAAAGTCGAAAACGGTTTGCTCGACATCGGCTCAGGGATCTCCTCAACCGACGATATTACCAACCTGTTCGCGGAACTGTGCTGGTTTGAAAATGGCATTGATTTTTCCGACTCGGGCAATGGCACCAATCCTCCCAGCACTATGCTGATTCGCCATTGTGTCATGGGCAACGCCTCGCTCTCCTATGCGCTCGATGTACAACTTCAGAACTGCTTTGTTTTTGGCGATCTCACCACAGCGTACAATGGAATCGTGGTGGATCATTGCCTCTTTGAAGATGGATCGTCGCTAACTGTAGAGGCCGATAATGGCACGTTTACCAACAATATTTTCCTCGGTTCCAGCTTCTTGTCTTCAGGTGAGGCCAATATTTTCGCCAATTGCATTTGGGCCGATACCTCACCGGGTTTCGACGCGCAGGATCAGGTAGAGAACATGTATATATCGAGTGAAACAGCCCTTTTTGGTGAGGATATTGACTTCAATTTTCACCCCGATACCGACTACAGCACGCTGCTCCTCAGTGTGGCCCACGGCAATGCTACCGATGGCGGAATTATTGGTCACGAAGGTGGCGCTAGTCCCTGGCCCGCCAATTTCCTTCCGCCTTTGCCCTATATCTGGAACAACTCCAACGTAGCTACTCAGGTTGATGAAAATGGCATGCTGCCGGTGTGGATCAAGGTAAGTGCTCAAGGTGGTGAATAAGCCTCTTTCCATAGCGTTCGTGTGGTGCATTTTGGCCATGTTATGCCATTCGGCAAATGGACAATCGCTTGACTCTTGCGAATATTGGTATGACCACGACTTCAACAATCGACAGGTTTTACTGCCCAACGCACTCGGCGAATGGACCTGGGATGAAGCACTTGGCGTACCCGAATCCCTGTCCCCCGGAAATCACATGGTATCGATGCGCTTCCATACACAAGGAGGTGACTGGTCGCCAGCTGCGACGCATCGATTCTTCATTCCCGTTCATCCCAAGGCCGGTTCCAACATCACCGAAGCCCAGTATTGGTGGGACCATAATCTTGCCGCTGCACAGACCATCCCCATTAGTCCGGCTAACGAAGTGGAATGGAACCAATTGTTGGACGGAGCACCCGGAAGTGGGCTCCACGTACTTTCCATCCGATTCATGGATGACCTGGGATACTGGTCGCCACCGGTGAACCGACGATTGTACATCGATGCCGGCACAGGAACATTGGGGATTGATGCCTACCGCTACTGGTATGATGATGCCTTTGCTTCTTCTGTTACCGTCAATCCCGATCCACCTGCTAGTCCTTACATTCTATCCGAAACCCTCGAAGTTACCAATGTCCCTGCAGGACCCAATCATCAGTTCTGTATACAGTTTCGCAACACCGCCGGAATATGGAGTTCGATGTACTGCAGGACATTTGATAATTACTATTGGTGTCTGGGAGACATGAACAATGATCAGGAAGTGGATACGGCCGACCTGCTGTTGTTTCTATCTTCAATGGGCTGCCAGGAGTCCTGCGGGTTTGGTGACCTCACCTTCGACGGAGTCGTAGATGCTCAGGATTTGCTCTTGTTCTTAGGAGCATTTGGAGGCACCTGCAATTGATTCAGGCATAGAAGCTCAGTGGAGTAGCCCCGACATTCACAGCGAACAAACACCGAGGTTGGGTGTTCACCACACAGCACCCCGTTGAGAAATGCGATTACCATTCTCTTTCAGGCGAACGTTTAAATCCACTCGTAGCATTATCTGAACTCAATCTAAATAAGTACCTTTGTACCTTCAAAAGCAGCATGAGTACAGCAGTAGAACGACAGGAAGAAATCATTGATGAGTTTGCATTTTTCGAAGATTGGATGCAGAAGTATGAGCACATTATTGAGCTCGGGAAAGACCTGCCTTTGATTGACGAGCAGTTCAAGACTGACGAGCAACTCATCAAAGGATGTCAGAGTCGCGTTTGGCTTTATGCCGAGTTAAAAGACGGCAAAATCCACTTCACCGCCGACAGCGATGCGATCATTACCAAAGGTATGGTGGCCTTGATGATTCGGGTACTTGACGGACTCACACCCCTGGAAGTAGTAGATGCCGACATGAGCTTTATTAAGGAAATCGGTCTTACAGAACACCTTTCTCCAACCCGTAGCAACGGTTTGGCATCAATGGTGAAACAAATGAAGTTTTACGGTCTGGCTTTTTCAGGTCGTCAAGAATAGCAGCATGGGATTATTTGGAAATAAGAAGGCCAAGCGCGACATGGAAGACACCATTATTGAGGTGATCAAAACCATTTATGACCCTGAAATCCCCGTTGATATCTTCGAACTGGGGCTTATCTACGACGTGATCATTGATGACGACATGAACGTCAAAGTATCCATGACCCTGACTTCTCCTTCGTGTCCGGTTGCTGAATCTCTTCCAGTTGAAGTGGAAGAAAAAGTTGCAGGTATTAAAGGCGTGAATTCTGCCAAAGTTGAAATAACTTTCGAGCCGCCCTGGGACAAGAGCATGATGAGTGAAGAAGCATTGCTCGAACTGGGCTTCATGTAATTCAACGTTTTGGACGAAGTAAAAAAAATCGCCCTTCTGGGCTCCACGGGATCAATTGGTACCCAGGCATTGGAAGTCATTGATTCACATGCCGACAAATTTCAGGTAGAAGTCTTAACTGCCCACTCTAACCACGCGCTGCTGCTCGAACAGGCCCGCAAGTTTAAGCCCAACGCAGTCGTAATTGGAGACGAATCGCATTACAGTTATCTGAGCGATGAACTTTGGCCATTGGGTATTAAGGTGTATGCCGGCGAAGAAGCGCTGGCTCAGGTGGTGGAAATGGATGATGTAGACCTGGTGTTGACTGCCCTGGTAGGATTTGCCGGACTCCGACCCACTATGCATGCGATTCGGGCAGGTAAGCACATTGCCCTGGCCAACAAAGAAACACTGGTTGTAGCTGGCGACATTGTGACCAAAGCGGCGCGTGAACAAGGGGTGAATATCTACCCTGTAGACAGCGAGCACAGTGCCATTTTCCAATGTCTGGCAGGCGAATTCCACAATCCTATTGAGAAGATTTACCTTACGGCCTCCGGGGGTCCGTTTCGGGGTAAAACCACTGCAGACCTCGCGCAAGTGACGCGCGAACAAGCCCTGAAGCATCCCAATTGGGACATGGGCGCCAAGATCACCATCGATTCGGCCAGTTTAATGAATAAAGGCCTGGAAGTCATTGAAGCAAAATGGCTCTTCAACTTGAAAACGGAGCAAATCGACGTCATTGTCCACCCCCAAAGCATCATCCACAGCATCGTTCAATTCACCGATGGATCGATGAAGGCCCAATTGGGTTTGCCCGATATGAAGTTGCCCATTCAGTATGCCATGGCATATCCTCAGCGCATACCTTCCGATTTCCCACGTTTCAATTTTTTGGATTACCCTTCATTCACGTTCGAACAGCCTGATCGAAAAACGTTTCGCAATTTACAATTGGCCTTCGATGCACTCGAACGTGGCGGTAATGCGCCATGCGTCTTGAATGCAGCCAATGAAATAGCTGTTTCGCTCTTTTTGAAAGATGAAATCGGCTTTTTGGAAATGTCAGACTTGATTGAACAGTGCATGCAAGACATGACTTTCCTTGCACAACCTACGTTGGAAGATTATTTCGATACAGATAAAGCTACCCGGGAAATGGCCCGGTCACTGGCTACCCGATAATTATACCTTCATGATATCGGCTTCCTTCGCCGCAATCACGCTGTCAACTTTCTTGTTGTAGTTGTCGGTAAGCTCCTGCACTTTTGTTTCCATGGTCTTTGCCATGTCTTCGCTCAGGCCTTCCTTTTCAGCCATTTTAATGAAGTCATTGGCCTCTTTTCGGGCATTGCGTATGCTCACTTTGGCATGTTCGCCTTCTGAACGTGCTTGTTTGGTCAAGTCACGGCGACGCTCCTCCGTAAGCACGGGAACATTGATCATAATGATCTCACCATTGTTCTGTGGGTTCAAACCCAGATTGGCGTTGATGATGGCAGTAGAAATAGGATCGAGCATGGACTTTTCCCAGGGCTGAACCGAAATGGTGCGGGCATCAGGTGTATTGACGTTGGCGACTTGTGTAAGGGGGGTCATACTGCCATAGTACTCCACCATAACTCCACCTAGCATCGAAGGGTGGGCCTTTCCCGCGCGGATCTTAGCCAATTCGAAATCGAGGTGTTTCATAGCACCGTCCATGTGCCCTACTGCCTCATTGATCGCTTCATTTACTTCTTCTACCATGTCTCTGGAATTTTGCTCAAATTTATCAGAAATCCACCAATGTTCCCACTTGTTGTCCCTCCAGCACGCGCATGAGATTACCCGGGGTATTCATATCAAAAACAATGATTGGCAAATTATTCTCCTTACAAAGCGTAAAGGCAGTCATATCCATAACCTTCAACCCTTTGTCGTATACTTCATCAAACGACACGCGGTCAAACTTCTGCGCATTGGGATCCTTCTCCGGATCAGCGGTGTAGATGCCGTCAACACGTGTACCTTTGAGGATCACGTCCGCATCAATTTCAATGGCGCGGAGCGATGCTGCCGAGTCTGTAGTGAAGTATGGATTTCCGGTGCCGGCACCGAAAATCACCACCCTGCCTTTCTCCAGGTGACGTACCGCTCTTCTTCGTATAAAAGGTTCAGCAACAGCTTTCATTTCGATTGCCGACTGCAGACGAGTACTCAGGCCTTCTTGTTCAAGTGAGGCTTGCAATGCCATAGAGTTGATCATGGTGGCCAACATACCCATATAATCCGCCTGGGTGCGTTCTATCCCTCCTTCTTCACCTTGAATACCGCGGAAAATATTGCCACCGCCAATTACAATCGCCACTTGACAACCCCTTTCTATCACTTCTTTGACCTGACGGGCATATTGCGATAAACGCTTGTGGTCTATCCCAAATTCTTTGTCGCCCAACAAGGCTTCACCGCTCAGTTTTAGAAGGATTCTTTTGTATTTCATGGCCGCGCTGTTTGCTGGTGCGAAGATGCGAAAAAAGGTCGCGTAATGAAATGACCTTTGGCATTTGTTTCTGAATCGCTGATACTTCATCAACCTTTCACAATTGACATTCATATTCGCAGCCCTTATTAGAAGTAGCGCAAGTCCCGCTTTTGAGCAAGAGCAGTTCTTTGATTCTGCGTGTTCAAGCCAATAATAAGCCAAAAGCATATCTCGTTATCAATCAACGTAAGTCATTCACCTTTTTACCTGCGAACAGACATACCCAACATTTAGCTACTTTCAACCTTTTAAAACCCATCTCCAAGCATGATGAACAAAGGTATCCTTCTTTGGATTCTTCTACTCCAAACATTAGCCATACAATCCCAGGATTTCGCAGGTACCTGGTACGGCAAACTGGCCATCAATGGCGCCCAAATGCGCCTGGTGTTTCATATCCATCCTGATACGGAACCAGCTTCAGGAACTATGGACAGCCCCGATCAGGGAGCCTATGATATCGCACTGGAATCGGTTCTTATTAAAGGTGATAGTTTGCTACTCGCTTCCCACGCTATTGGCTTCTCCTACAAAGGCGTACAGGGCTCCGAAGGAATTGTTGGTCGGTTTGTCCAAAACGGATACAACGTACCTCTTTTCCTGCAGCGTGAGTATATAGAAGCTTCCCGCGCCCAACGCCCTCAAACTCCTGTCGAACCCTTCCCATACAGTATTACGGAAGTTAGTTTTAGTCATGCAACTGGTTCGCATCAGCTGGCTGGCACGCTGACGCTTCCTCGTGATGCTTCCAAAGCTCCGTTGGTCATTCTCATCACGGGCAGCGGTCCGCAAGATCGCAATGAGGAGATATTGGATCACCAGCCCTTTCATGTAGTGGCCGACTACCTCACACGCCAGGGCATTGCCGTTCTCCGGTACGACGATCGGGGAGTTGGTGAATCGGGGGGAACCTTCGCCGGTTCTACAAGTGCCGATTTTGCCTCCGATGTGGATGCTGCCATCGACTGGGCGGCCGGGCATCCGCGCATCGATGTGGACCACATAGGATTGATCGGCCACAGCGAGGGAGCCATGATCGCGACAATGGTAGCCGCGCGCAATCCTCTTGTAGCTTTTATCGTAATGATGGCCGGGCCGGGAACTCCGGGCTCCGAGATTGTTAAAGATCAAACCCGATTGATCCTGGAAGTTTCAGGTGCTTCGGAATCATCCATAGATCATCAAGTAGCCATGCAAGACCGCATCTTCTCATTGATCACTCAAGGTGGGGATGGACTGGAACAAGGCATTCGCCAAATACTGGACGAAAGCTATGCCGACGGCTCACCCGAAATGCAAGCATACGGCGGAAAGGATCAATGGGTCAATCTGCAAACTAAGCAGTTTATGGATCCCTGGTACCAGTTCTTCATTCAATATGATCCCGTACCGGATCTCAAAAAGCTGCAGTGCCCGGTGTTGGCATTGAACGGCCTGCTTGATCTTCAGGTTCCTTGCTCAAAAAATCTAAGTGCCATTGAGTATGCTACCAAGATGGCCGGGGTGCCTTGTGAAGCCCATGCATTTCCCGGGCTTAACCACCTCTTTCAACCAGCTCAATCGGGTTTACCGGCTGAATACGGCGCCATAGAAACAACCATTGACCTGAAGGTGTTGGAGGTAATGGCAGCATGGATCGAACAGCAGGTCCAGTAAAACAAAAAGGCCATCTCTAAAGAGACAGCCTTTTTTAAGTAAATCCAATTTATGCTTAGTTCAGCGCAGCACGCTTGAACTCAGTAACTGACAAATCATTGTCGCTAGACTTCAAATAGTCAGCGATGGTCAGTTTGTTGTCTTTGATGAATGGCTGGCTCAACAAGGTTGATTCCTTGATGAACTTCTTCAAGCGACCTTGAGCAATTTTCTCGGCCATATCAGCTGGCTTACCTTCTTGGATTGCCAACTCCTTACCGATTTCAAGTTCCTTGCTCAATACATCAGCAGGAACACCGGCTTCGTCAACTGCAACAGGAGCCATAGCAGCTACCTGCATAGCAACGTCCTTTGCGATGTCGTCAGAAGTGGCCTTTGTAAAGCCTACTACTGAAGCCAATTTGTTTCCCGGGTGATTGTAAGCGATCACTTTACCTGCCAGAACTACCTCGTATGTAGAAAGTTCAATCTTCTCGCCGATTTTACCGATCTCTTCAGTAATTTTTTCTGCGATAGTCAATCCGTTTCCGAAAGGAAGTTGCTTCAATCCTTCGAGATCTGCAGGAGCAGAGTTCAAAGCGATATCGAGGATCGTGCTGGCTACTTTACCGAAGTCTTCGTTTTTAGCTACGAAGTCAGTTTCACAGTTCAGCATAATCAAAGCAGCACGATCGCCGGCGTCTGAAACTTTAGCGAGAACCAATCCCTCGCTAGCTTCGCGGTCGCTACGCTTCGCGGCTACTTTTTGACCTTTTTTACGGAGGATATCGATTGCTTCTTCGAAGTTTCCGTTAGCTTCCTGCAGTGCTTGCTTGCAGTCCATCATTCCGGCACCGGTTTGTTGTCTAAGCTTGTTTACATCAGCAGCTGTAATATTCATTGCTTCTGAGTTTTAAAGTTAAATATTTCGTGAAATTTCCCCTGGAGAGGGGTGATTCCGAAGATTCTTATTCTCCTGCTTCTTCAGCAGCTTCAGCGGGCTTCTTAGCGTCACCTTTATCGCGATCAGCTTTGCGCTCCGACAAACCTTCCTTGATAGCGCCACATACTACGTCAAGCACTTTAGCAATTGACTTTGATGCGTCGTCGTTGGCTGGGATTGGGAAGTCTACTTTGCTTGGATCCGAGTTGGTATCAATCATTGCAAATACCGGAATACCCAACTTTACCGCTTCTGCAACAGCAATGTGCTCTTTAGAAACGTCTACCACAAATACTGCAGCAGGAATACGGGTAAGATCTGCAATTGAACCAAGGTTCTTCTCAAGTTTCGCTTGCTGACGGGTTTTGAACAAACGCTCACGCTTCGACATCGATTCGAAGGTACCGTCAGTTTTCATCTTCTCGATGCGGTTCATCTTCTTGATCGACTTGCGAATGGTCGCAAAGTTCGTCAACATACCACCCGACCAACGCTCGGTAACGTAAGGCATATTGATTTCCGCAACGCGCTCAGCTACGATGTTCTTAGCTTGCTTCTTGGTTGCTACGAAGATGATTTTCTTTCCCGACTTAGCGATTTGCTTCAGCGCGTTGCTGGCTTCGTCGAGTTTAACGATGGTCTTGTTGAGGTCAATGATGTGGATTCCCTTCTTCTCAGTGAAGATGTATGGAGCCATACCTGGATTCCACTTGCGCTTCAAGTGACCGAAATGAACACCTGCTTCCAGGAGTTCGTCAAATTTTGCTCTTGGCATTGTATTGGATTTACTTGTTTACGTTCGCTAATTCAATCTAACGGCATGTCTGCGAGTTCCGAAAAACCCGCAGGTCCGAAAGATTTGGATGCTAAACAAGCCCAGTATCGAACAACAGCGATTAACGCTTGCTGAACTGGAACTTCTTTCTTGCTTTTGGCTGTCCTGGCTTCTTACGCTCAACCATACGTGGGTCACGCGTTGTCAAACCTGCAGCTTTCAAATCAGGCTTATAATCAGGATTAACCTCAATCAAAGCACGGCTGATTGCCAATCGTACTGCTTCTACCTGACCAGTCTGACCACCACCATCAACATTGATGTGCAGGTCATACTTCTTTTCAGTGTCAGTAATAGCGAATGGCTGATTCATTTTGTACTGAAGTACATCAGTAGGAAAATAATCGGCAGCGTCACGCTTGTTGATCTTCACGGCTCCTGAACCCTCCTTCATGTAAACTCGGGCAATGGCCTTCTTTCTTCTTCCGATGGTATTGATTACTTCCATGTCGTTACTAAGAATCAATTGATGGTGTAAGTAGTTGGCTTCTGAGCCTCATGTGGATGCTCAGTTCCTGCGTAAATGTGCAGGTTCTTCGCAATGGCACGGCCAAGCTTGGTGTGAGGCAACATGCCCTTCACTGCTTTCTCTACTACGAATGTTGGATTACGATCCATAGCTTCCTTAGCAGTACGGAAACGCTGACCACCGGGATATCCCGAAAATCGAACGTACTCCTTATCTTCCCACTTGTTACCGGTGAATTTCACCTTCTCAGCGTTGATCACAATCACATTGTCTCCACAATCCACGTGGGGAGTGAAGTTGGTCTTGTGCTTGCCACGCAAAAGGCTTGCAACAACAGAACTCAATCGTCCTACTGGCTGGTTCTCTGCATCAATTACCAACCATTGCTTATCTACTGTCTCCTTGTTCGCGGAAACCGTCTTGTAGCTCAGTGTGTCCATTAGAATAAAATATTTCTCCCCCTAAAAAGGGGCTGCGAAGATAATACTATTTTTTCGACTGCCAAAAGAAACTCAGTAAGTTATGTGTCTTCTTTTTAGCGACTGCAAATCTACAACCTTCCACTCACTGAATCCATGGTTCACCAAAATTCTTCAATCACACCTGAATCAATGGTTTTCCGACAATACCTTTCACACGTCTCCTGAATGTAAATATGGATCAAATCCAATTGGTCATGTACCAACATTCCCAACCGGAAATGGCATAATTACTCACACCAATTCATTCCTCATTCACCCTTGTTCGGCAAATTCCTCGACGTCAACACTCAGTACCCACTTACCCACAAAAAAAAAGCACCCCTCGCGGGATGCTTCAAAACGCAGTATTTATCTGAAAATCTGAGCTGATTCTCTTTGAGCCTTTTTACTTGTCGCTGAAGATCCATATGAATCCACTCAGCGTGTCGGTAGTGCTTTGCTTAAAAGCCACTCCTAATGGTGTTGGAAGGTTGTTGTCCATAACTATAGGTTTTAATTGGATTCTCGAAACTGTCATTGTGTTAACTGTCACTAATTTACGAGCATACCTACACATTATTCCCTATAAAATATGGAGTGGGGGACTTTAGAAAGGTAACGGTAGGTTTGGGACAATAAGCGGTTTTTAACCTTGCTCAACGGTCAATTAGGTGGTTCAATACACCGGCGGCATGCCCTTTTCCTCAGGATTTCACTATCTAGAAAAAGGCCCGAATCTGCATACCCCCCTGATGAATCATCCGACCACTGTCGCCTCGACGGCCGTTGTAGTTGACGTTCAACTGTAAATTCCCGGCAATCTTTCTCTGAATACCCACCAGCCAGGTCAGATTGAATCCGGGCGTGAGGCCCTCAAGCATTTCAAAGGAGATGGCATTGCCTTCTTCTCCTGTATAACTCAATACCAGGGCATTCAATTCAGCCGTAAAACTTCCTTTTCCCATATCACTGTACCTTCCGGTCAAGCCCAACTTGCGCACAACTGCCCGCTCCTGCAACTGAATGCGGTTGTACTTTTCAGTATACCGCCCCTGAAGTGCCACTCTTACATTGGGTGATGGCTGGTAGGCAAGCTCCGGTGTGATAGCATACACGTCCAAAGCGTAATTGCGGTTGGATAAGTAATCGGAGGTGAGTTCTTTTTGGCTATAAGTGCCGATACCGGCAAATGACAACGCACTGCTCAGGTTCCAACGGAAGCGCACCAGATGCTCCGTCAAACCCCTGGATTCAAATCCGTTGGTAAGCAGAGTCTTCGAACGGTTGTCCTGATAGGTATATTCCAACCCGTACTTGGTATCCGACCGATTGAAAAACAAACTGCCCCTCCATGTTCCATTCAAAGCCACCAAGTCGCTATCGGCAATGGCAGTAAAAAACGGATTGAAGCGGTTCGCTCCGAGTGAACGGTTGGTCTTTTGCTCACTTCGATACGAAACCAGACAAGAAAACTTCTGAAAGAATGTGGCAACGCGAGAATCGTAATTTCCCAATCGCTGCGGATTGATCTGCAACGTATGATTGAAGTTGCCTGAGTAGATTTTAACGTAGTCGGCCGTTTGCACGAATGTGCGAATATAATTGGCCTCGTAACTGAACTGGGCAATCTCAAATTCGTCCAGATCTTTCACCCCATCCCCATTGTAGTCGTTCCACACGTATACACCCTGTCCGGCAGGAACCTCGAAATACACAAACTCCCGCTTTTGCTCCAGGCCGGAACCGGTTTGGTAAAAAGTGTTGAACTGCGCCCACCCTTTACCTATAATAAGGTGGTGATCCAATTGCCCAACAATGGTTTGCTCCGGCGCAAGGTTAATGAGCTCATCATTCAGGATTTTCAACTCACGCCGACTGACCCGGGCTTTTACCTGGTGTTTCCGGTTGCTAATAAGCTCCAATTCGGCGCCGTACTGAGCTGCACGTGCCGTCCGCTCCAAATCCTGAACACCGGCCAACCGATCATTTCGCTCTCCATAGAAGATCTTGTACTTATTGGTCATGCTTTGGGGGGAGCCCAAATAGGCTTTCCAATCGTAAAACCGGTAAGAGGTACTCAGCAGAGTATCCGAAACTTCCCGGCGGTTGAGCTCGTGGATGTCCTGAAAGCCAATTTGGATATACTTAAAGTCGTGCGATACATCCGACTCATGGCGTATAAACCGGGTATTACGCGCACCTCTCGTTTCTAGCCAGGAACCGTCGAAATTAATTCGGGTCGTACCCCATCGAAGGGCATTGGAAGTCCCCAACTTGGTACCGTTGTCGCCGTGTGTGGTTTGCAGGTTCTCCACATTGACCGCAGCCCTGCCATTTGCCTTGTGCACCAAACCTATTCCAGCCGAAGAGAGCAGCATTCCAATGGTGTCGGAAGCCGCAGTTAGGTTCCAGTTCCGGTCAAACTCCACGGCTCTAAACCGCTCGATAGCCCGAAAACGGGCATCGTTGTATTCCACGCCCAACTCCGGAATCCACAACCAGCCGGCAGTGGTATCACTTTGAAGCGCCTCCGCATCACGACCCAAACGCACAAGTCCTGCAAACCCCACATTGTCCCCATTTCCCACCGAAGAAAAGGTATTGAGATCGGTATTGCTCACTGCACCTTCGGCAGCAATGTGGTATCCGCCCTTCATATTCAAAGTGCCTCCGGCGTTCACCCCTTGGCGCTTTCTAGGGGCAACCAACTGTATCACAGGTAAATGCGTCCCCTGGTGCACAATGAGTCCGTCCAGTGTATCGGGAGCAATCCACTCATAAACCCGACCCACAGCACTGAAACCCGACTGAATATAGTCGCCCAGTCCCTGACCTACTTCTGAAAACGCGGCACGGTAACGCGCTTTTTCGGGATCGGTTGAATACACCAACACGGAGTCGTAGCCCAAACTATCCACAAGCTCATACAGAACGAGATTGTCGGCAAATTGAACACTATCAATAGACGACCGAAAGGCCGAAAACAAATCGTCTCCTGCGGCGGCAAGTAACACCCGGTCATCTGGCGTAAGGTCCTGCTGTAAAGGTTGGTTCTTGCTGTCTTGCTCAGAATATGCACTCACAAACCAGGTAGTTTGCTTCCAGGCTCCTCGCGCACTGCCCTCAATCAAAGATCGCGCGTAGTTCTTGTCGGAATACTGAAACTCCACAATAATCCGGCGGTCTTTGGTAATCTGCTGGCGGGGGGTAAACACCACTTCTGCCGAGTTGTAATCGATAATATAGTCGGCATCCACACCTCTGCTCAACAGTTTACCATCGATATAGACCCGTTCCGTTCCCGCAAGCACAATAATAAATGCCTCGTTTTCCGATCCATTGAGCCGGTAAGGTCCTTGGTTGCCTTCTATACCCTGGATAACATTTCGCGCAAATTTCCCCTTGGACACGGCGGCCGAAACGCGGAGCTCACCCTTTTCTTTTTCAGAGCTCTGTTCATCCAGATACCATGAAAAAGTAGCCCCTTGAGCCCGCTTATAATACTGTAGAAATCGTCCGCGCTGCTGGCGGATTTGAAAATCTCCGGCCGTAAGGCGAAACTTGTCGTTGAACAATTGTATGTACACCTGGTCAAAGTCCTGCAACTGCTGCGTATTGCCCTCCGGCTGAATGGGGATGTTGTTGTCGGTGACTGATGCCAGTACCTGAATGTTGTCGGTAAGTCGGCCGCTCAGTTGCAAATCCAGACTCGAATTGACCGACAGATCCTGATTGTTTCCAAAGCTGATTCCACGGGAGATGGATCCTGTTTTATTCAACTCACCTTCATCGAGAAAAGGATCATTGGTGCGTATCCGTGTGGGAGTGTATATGATTCCTGCATCATTGGCCTTGCCAATCAACGTTGTATCCTTATTGAAGAAACCCACCGAAAAATCATAGGGGAATACCTGAAACGACACATCAACGGAATCGGGCTTGAGCAGTGGACTCACTACCAGCAGGCTGCTGATAGGATATAATGTATACAGAGAGCTATCCACTTCGATCCCCCTGCATAAAATCGTGAACGTGTGGGGAGCCACACTCAGGGAATCCAGCTTAACCGTATCTCCCGCCGCCACGCGCAATTCACGCCGATTGGACTGGGCGAAAACAGACCCGGCCCACATCAGGAAAATCGATATGACAATAATCGCTCGCATGACGGTACAAACCGGTGTCAAATTACGGGATTCTCAATGAGGAGATGTTTCGGCAAATCCACTAAACGCGAGAAAACCGCTTTTAGCGTAACCCCCCTTCACCGGCCGATAAAAAAAAGCGATGAACCTTGGACTCCCCTGCATAAATACATCCTATTGTTTACCTTTACGGCACTTAACGCGCTGGCATGAAGATTAGAACGGTTATTATTGACGACGAACCGCGCGCACGTAAAATGTTGCGCTCCCTGATTTCAGAATTTTTTCCGGATGTAAACATCATCGGTGAAGCTGCTTCTGCCGACGAGGGTAAGCTGGTGATTGACCGCACCAACCCCGATTTGGTGCTCCTCGATGTGGAAATGCCCAAGGGAGACGGCTTTTCGTTAATTGAATCGTTTGAGGATCTGGATTTCGATGTGGTATTCACCACCGCGTACAACGACTATGCAATCAACGCCATCAAGCATTCGGCGCTCGACTACCTCCTGAAACCCGTTTCGATCGATGACCTTAAAGTGATGTTTGATCGTTACAAGGAGAAACGAAGTAAACTGCGCTCGAAAACCACCGAAGCGTTTTTCATTCCTGAAGTGCTGGGCAGTGCGCGGCAAGATCAAAAAATTGCTTTGCCAACCGGTAAAGGATTCAAAGTGATACGGTTACGGGATATTATCTACGGAGAAGCCAGCAGAATGTACTCCACGTTTTTCCTCAGCGGTGGAGAGGATATTTGTGTGTCGCGATCGTTAAAATATTTTGAAAACCTGCTCGCAGAGTATGGATTCATGCGGGTTCATGGCTCTTCAATCATCAATCTGGATCATATTCAGGAGTACTATCGCGGCCAGCAAGGTAAGGCCGGACATGTAGTCATGTCCAACGGTGCTCAAATTGGGGTTTCCCGAAGTAAGCGCGTGGATTTGCTCGGGAAGTTTGCTCTCGATTAATCACCCATTCCGGTCCGCAGCCTTCCTCACACCTCTTCCTTCAAATACACTCGCTTCACCCTGGAACTCACGGTGGAAAGTATTTCGTAGGGTATGGTATGCGCGGCATTCGCTAAATGGGTAATGGTAGGATTATCGCCAAAAACCTCAACAGCATCACCCACCTTGCAAGGAATATCAGTAATATCTACCATGCACATGTCCATGCATACATTCCCTACAATTCGCGCCGATTTTCCTTGGATGTTCACCCACCCCACACCATTGCCCAATGCCCTGAACAGCCCGTCGGCATACCCTACCGGAATGGTTGCGATGCGCCGTTGCGCCTCAGCAACAAACGACCGACTATAACCAACCGACTCGCCCGGTGCGATGGTTTTGATTTGGGAGATAATGGTTTTTAGCCGGGCCACCGGTTTGAGTTCGGGTTCGGGTCCGGAACCAATCCCGTAAATGCCAATTCCCAACCGAACCATGTCAAATTGAAACTGCGGAAAGCGCACAATACCCGCCGAATTCACTACATGTCGGGTGAAGGAATATCCGAGTGCTTCCTGTAATTGATCGGCCATGCGAACAAATTGATCAACCTGGCTCCTCGTAAATCCGTCCAAATCGACGGCATCACTCCCGGCGAGATGCGTAAAAACCGAGGCAATCCTGACCTGAGAAGCTGCTTTCAATCGTTGGATCAACTCCATGATATGAGCTTCTTCAAACCCCAATCGGTGCATGCCCGTGTCGAATTTGAGGTGGATAGGGAAGGGGGCCTTCAATGCGGCATTCGCCAAATGGCCGACGAACCGTTCCAACGTTTCAAGCGAGTATATCTCGGGTTCCAATCGATGTGCGATGAGTGTTTCCAAACTGCCTCGTTCAGGATTCATCACCATAATAGGCAGGCTTATCCCCTTGTTGCGCAGCTCGACCCCTTCATCGGTATAGGCCACCCCCAGGTAATCCACGCGATTAAATTCCAGGAAACGCGCAATATCCACCGAACCCGTTCCATATCCCTGCGCCTTCACCATCACCATGAGGCATACCCCCGGATTCACATGGCTTCGAAATGCGTTGAGGTTGTGTTGCATGGCATCGAGGTCGATCTCGAGTACCGTATCATGGGTCTTCTCCTGCATTAGCCGGGTAATGCGTTCGAAGGCAAACTTCCGGGCTCCTTTAATGAGGATGGCCCTGCCTTCAAGTTTCTGCAGCAAGCCGGTGCTTATGAGTGCATCGGTCGATTCGAAGTATTGAACGGGTCCGGTTCCTTCAAGCTGGCAAACATGACTCCCTACCATATAAACATGTTCCAACCGGTACTCACCGGCGAGTCGCTCCATCATTCGCGCTTGTCGCTCCACCTCAATTCCCGACTGCTCAAATTCCGACACGATAAGCTGCATAGGCAAACCCCGGCTCTGAACCTTCAAATGATCCAGGGCAATATGCAACGATTGTTCGTCGGTGCTGTACGCATCATTTACCAGTATGCACCCCTGCTTACCCGCGATCGTCTCCAGCCGCATTTCAACAGAAACCAATGATCGCACCCGCTCGGCGATCCAATTGGGGGCATAACCCAATCGCAACAACATTACGATACAGTGCAGTGCATTCTCGCGCGAAGCCTCATCGTGGAAAGGTAAATCGAACACCTCCCGGTGAATTCCACACTGAATGTAAAGCGAAGTGTGCTGCAGCGAATCATCAAGGACACCGGCCGGATAGTCGGACATGGCAGTTCCCCAGGTAACCAGTTTTGTATTTGGCGCATGCCGCCTAATAGCCTTAATGATTTCGGGGTAGTGATCGCTGCAAATCACTTCGGTGCAATGGGCAAAAAGGCCGGCCTTTTCATTAGCGAGATCTTGCCGGCTGCCGAAGTGCTCCATATGTGCTGATCCCAAATTGGTGAAGATGCCCATGGTGGGCCGTATGACTTGCTCCAGTGCCGACATTTCACCCGGGCGGGAAATGCCTGCCTCAAACAAAGCCAACTCATGCTCGGGCTGAAGTTGCCACACGGAAAGAGGAACGCCCGATTGCGAATTGAAGCTTTTGGGACTGCGGGCAATGCGCCTGGTACCGGCCAGCAGCTGATTGAGCCACTCCTTAACCACTGTTTTCCCATTGCTTCCCGTAATTCCAATCACCGGAATCTGAAACTGACTTCGATGATGACCTACCCACTTTTGCCAGGTAGAGAGCGTGTCTTCCGATACGTGAAAACCGGCCCCGGGAAAATCGGAAAGGGTTGGTAATTGACTCACCATGAATGCTCGCACCCCCTTGTCGTAGGCCGCCTGGAGGTAAGCGTGACCGTCGTGGTTGAGTCCTTTAAGCGCTATGTAAAGCGTTTGCTCACCGCGATATAACTTGCGGGTATCAATGCTAATATCGCTGAATGTCGAGGTGTTTTCACCTGCTACTTTTCCGCCGCAGCAGCTTACAATATCGTCGAGATGGTATGAAAGGGAGGTCATGACTCCGACAAATCTGGAGATTCACCCGCTTTTTCGAGAGCCATTTGCTTCAAGAGTCGCCTTCTTTCCAGTGTTTGTCGCCTTTTTTCCTCTACTTCTTCAACAAATCGCGCCAGCTTTAAGTCCAACTCAGAGGCGGTTCCGGCAGATTTCTTTTCCATGGCCTTCACAAACGCTTCACGACTTAGCGGCACATAGCTGTCTTTCTCGCCCAATTCCACCAGACTGTTGCTGTCCGTAATTCGATAGCTGTGGTGGGCGTGGTTTCCGGTTTGAACGCAAATGGCATGAACCTTCGTCACATATTCGGCAAGAGCAAGTAATTGCGGCATGGGACCAAAAGGGCGCCCGAGATAATCCAAATCCAATCCGGCTACAATCACCCGAATTCCGGAATTGGCGAGTTGGGTGCATACCTCCGGAAGTCCCTCGTCAAAAAACTGGGCCTCATCAATTCCTACCACGTCGATCTCGGAAGTGAGTAACAGGAGCTGTGATGAATGGTCGATAGGCGTTGAAACAATGGTGTTCTTGTCGTGGCTTACCACTTCATCATCGCTGTAACGGGTATCCACTTGCGGCTTGAAAATCTCCACACGCAAACGGGCAAATTCAGCACGTTTCATCCTGCGAATGAGTTCTTCGGTTTTGCCGGAGAACATGCATCCGCACACAACTTCAATCCAGCCTCTGTGCTGCCCTTTATTGGTATTCTCTAAAAACAATGTTTGCCTGGGTAAGGTCACAAATTTAACCTAAAATATGCATTCTACGCGCTTTAAAAGCAATGCGGCATGCGCCAAATGCTGAAGAAACTCAAAAAATGCTATTCTGATTATGGAATTGTGCTTTTGTGCGCATCCTACAGATGAATCAATAATTATAACACCATGAAAAAGCTTGGTATTTTGTTCGCACTGCTATCCTTCCCCATTTTCTTTTATGCGCAGCAATACGGTGAAATTCAAGGTCGCGTGCTGGATTCGGACGGAAAAACTACCCTCCCCGGTGCATCCATCTCACTTGAAATTGCCGGAACGCTCCGAGGCGATGTATCGAATGTAGATGGGGATTTTAAAATCAAACCGCTTGCTGCCGGCATCTACACGGTTACCGTAAGTTACACAGGGCATCAGTCACAGGTTATTGAGGACGTTGTGGTGCGGCCGGATAAGATCACCGAATTGGGCGACCTCGTGCTTAAAGATATCACTCATAGCATACCTGGTGCGGAGATTTATGCTTACGAAGACCCCCTCATCGATGCCGACAACACCGGAATGCAAACCATCTCGGCGAAAGACATCGAGCGCACTTCGGAGGCCCGCAATGTGCAGGGCTTTATTGCCAAGGTGAGCACCGGTGTTTCATCCAACGCTGAAGGTACGGAGCTTTACTTCCGCGGAGCCCGTGGTGATGCCAATCTGTTTATCGTAGATGGTGTCAAGATCATGGGGCAAGTACCTTCAGTTCCCGCCAGTGGCATTGGCAGTATCTCCGTTTACTCGGGCGGTGTACCTGCAAAATATGGCGATTTTACGGGAGGTGTAGTCATCATCGAAACCAAGAATTATTTCGATATTTATAAGAGTCAGCAATGAAATCCCGAAGATTGTAACTCGATATGCTGTTTAGATCTGCTTTATCCATATTGACCGACGAACAACTGGTGGAACAGTACCGGGAAACCGGTAAAAAGAAACTGGTGGGTGAATTGTACCGAAGGTACAGCCACTTGGTTCTGGGGGTATGTATGAAGTATTTGAAAAACAGTCAGGCCGCTGAAGATGCGACGCTCGACATCTTTGAGCGTCTCTTCAGCGACCTGAAAACCCATAAAATAGATGTTTTCCGTAGTTGGGTATACGTGGTCAGTAAGAACCATTGTCTCATGCACTTGCGCAAGCAAAACAGGGCATCCGCCAAAGAGGTGGAAGTACCCGATGACCGACTCGCTTCGCAATCTGAACATGTTTACGACACTGAGAAAGAGGAACAATTGAGTGCCCTTGAGCAGGCGCTTTCCTTGCTCAACCCCGAACAACGCCGTTGCGTTGAGCTCTTTTACCTTGAAAAACGCAGCTATAAAGAGATTGAAGACCTCACCGGCTTCAACCTCAAAACGGTAAAAAGCCACATACAAAACGGAAAACGCAATCTGAAAATCAAAATTGAGCAGCTCCATGAATTCCGACACTAGCATATCGACATTCGTATCACGCGAAGAATTGCTTCAGTTTCTTGAAGGAAATATTGATGCAGAACGAAGTGCTGCCATTCGGCAAATGGCTGACGAGGATCCCCTTTTGGCGGATGCCATAGAAGGCCTCCAACTACTCGAAGCACCTGCACAATCGTTCCAAAAGCTTGATCGAAAGGCCCATTTCTCATCCTTACATTGGATCACCTACGGAACACTGGTTCTTGTGGCACTCGGAGTGGCTGTATGGTTATGGAGCGGCACAAGACCGGCGCATCAAGGGCAACAGCTTTCATCCTTCAGTCCGCTCTCGGATGTAGAAAATCGATTCCCTACAGCACTTTCCTTCACCGAGACGCAAAGTGATCCCCAACCATCGGATGATCGCAACTACATCATGGCCTACCACACTACGGATTCGAGTGTGAACGTAGCCCGCTCGCTGCCCGCCTCACGCACAAACGTTGAGCCCTCACAGTACCTCCACGTTAAAACCATCGATGATATTGAAGCCGCACTGGCGTCTTTCGACGAGCCTGTTGACGAGCCCCGTGTGAAGCGTTCTCATGAGGATGTTTACCACATCGAAGACTATAAAGTAGTGGATTACCGAGGCAAGCGCACGGAGCAATTCCGACAATGGGAAGTGGATCCGGGAGGCGTTTCCGCACGTTTTGAAAACTCCGATCAACAATCCAACGACCGTAAAATACCGCGGATAGTGCAGGTTCCTTATACTGAGTTCCTGAACGATGCTATTGTGGAATATGCACGTGGGCATTTCAAAGAAGCGGCACATCGGTTTCAACTCATTCTCAAAACCTACCCCAAAGACGCCAATGCTCAATTCTACCTGGGCATGACCCTCTTTCAACAAGGTTCTTATGCATTGAGTTCAGCAGCGCTAGCCGCTGCCGGTGAAAACGAAATTTCCACATTCCATGAAGATGCACGCTTCTACAGGGCAAAAGCACTTTTAAATCAGGGAGCACGTCAGGAAGCGATCTACTTGTGGGAAGAAATTGCTGATCAAGGCGGATTCTATGCAGCTCAGTCGAGAGACTTACTTGCCAAGCACCGTTGAACCGCGCAGTAAAATGAGCCTTGACTCACTTTTTACAACCCATACAACCGCGCGAGATCAATGGTTTGATCTCCTTTGATTTCCTTTCCGTCCAGCGTGAGCGATGAACCAAACTCAATGAGTTGCAGTGTGTCCACTTCGGTGACATTCATGCTCTCCGCCGTGATAAATGCCGGGCCGAATTCAGGTTTTTTACGATACATAGCATATCCATAGCGACAATCGCGGATGGACGTATTCTTGACATCGATCGTCGATTTATCCTTCGAGGCCAGTCCGATTTCGGCAGTTTCAATACGTGTATCCAACACCGTTAAGGTTGAATTTTCACCGGCACTGATTCCCTTGTCACCCGACTCATAGACATGACAGTTGCTTACTGTAATGGTACTGGTTGAGAAGTCCAGACAATCATTGCCCGTATGGTGTACCTCGCTATCCGCAATGGTTCCGGTGCAGAAATCCGCATCAAATCCATCGGCAAAAGTGTTGGCAATTTCACACGCTGAAATCATGAAATCGGAGCGAATAATATTCAATCCGTCTTCACACACGTTGTTGAGGAATCGACAATGGCTTAATTCCACATCAGATTCATAGAAGTTGACCGCCCCGGTGAGGGTCCATCCCGGCAGCAATTGCGTGTCAAGACCATCAAAGGTGCAGTATTGCAGGGTGCACTTTCGAGGGGCGTTCAACACTGTAAACCCCTGTGCACCATTACCTTTCACAAGTACCGGTTCGCTTTCCGTTCCCTTTACGTCGATAGCAGAATAGCACAACCAGCCTGCGTGGTTCAACGTGATTTCGACTCCTGCTTCAATGATCACATTATATCCTGCTGGGATAAACACCTGACTACTGAATGTGTAATTCCCTTTGGGAAGGGTAAGGGTGCGGCCGGTGATATTAAATTCCTGCGGAATCCTTGCTTTTCGTTCCAGTTGCTGGCGCGTGGTGAAGCCTTCAGGCGCAGGCCATTCTAGCGCTTCTGCACGATGGGTTTCATACAAGCCCAACGCACGATAGTAGCAATAAACGCCTTTACTGCTCAATTGGGTTGATGATCCATCCATGCCATACGGCTGCAGCACAGTGGGTTTTTGCAACGGGTAACACATGCTAACGGCCGTTCCAAATCCGAGGATTTCAATAGCACGATCAAACTGGTTTAACAATTCAAAAACCGGCTTTCCACCCACAGAGTCTTTCAGGAAAACCTGCACTCCCAGCGTAGACACTGGCTGCCACAATCCGCTTGGACGGTCATCATGCTGCAGACGTTCCGCTTTTCCCATTGACGCCAGCAAATCGGACTTCAGGGCACTTAGGTCATCGCGTAGTTGGTCTCGTTGTTTCAACCATTGCTGTTTGTCCAGACTATAATCGCTCAATCCGGCCAATTTCTTCGTGTCGATTTTTTCCAGAGCCTGTTCCAGATAGCCTTCCGATGTGATTCGCTCCAGTTCCGACAAATAGAGGGACACAAACATAGAATCGAGGAAAGGTGATTCGTCGAAGGTGATGTTGGCATTCGCCAAATAGTCGCGTCCGGCTGAGTTGTTTTCACCCATTCCCTTCTTGCCATACACTTTGTACGCAACCGGCTCCAGTCGGGCCGAAATGGGATTGAAATAGTACCGCTGATTAGTCCAGTTAACGCTTCTGCGCGAGCCCATAACATCAGTGAGGGCATACAGTCTGGCCAAACGTTGAACATCGAAAATTTCACTCAGTGAAGTTTCTCCTTCCCGAAATTGTTTTACGAGACGCTGACCATCCAAAAACTGATTGAGAAGTACTTCATTGGAGGCCAGTTTTCCCGATTTGAAAGGCACAATAGCAGCGTGTTCGATCAATTGATCGTCCTCCCATTTGGCGGATGCCAGCTCGATGGCAATATTATCATCCAACTTGATGATGGGGCCTTCACGGCGCTTGCGACTTTCTACCAGTTGCTTATCAAAGTGTTCCTCCCAGGCATACATGCCCCAGGATTCACCGTTTACCGTAAGCGGAAAAAATCCGTAGCGCGTTGTAAGAATATCTTCCTGATCAAGCAATTGATGAGCAATCCATTCATCGCCGAAATTTCTGGAATGTGCAGGGAAAATGCTGAAGGAACGCACATCATGAAATGACTTTTTATTGCGCGTATTGATGCGAAACGACATGCGTTCGAAATCCAGACTATCCACGGCATCACCTCTGAGACGAAATTCAATGTAAATGGTGTCGCTGTCTTCAATGATAAACCCTCTCACCCAGTCCTCATCATTGCTGGTAAGCCCTCCCGATTCCATGGCCTGATTCAGTTTTCGATGGAGCTTCATCTCCTCATCACTGCCGAAATGCATCGACACACCGTGCTGTGTACCTGAGTCATCCTTGGTTTCCACATCACCCGAGCCATTGCACGACTCCACAACAATTCCCGACATCAATGCCAGGAGGAGCCATCCCAATAATTTAATCTTCCGCATGGCCTATTTTTTTACTGGTTTGAATACCGGATAGATCCCCGCTGCAAGCTGGTCCCGGGAAACGGTGATTTCATGTGATTTGCCCGAATGACCTTCCCAATGAGAGAATTCATACCCTTCAACAGGATAGGCCTTCAGATCCACATTGAGGTTCTTGAAAAACAAGCCGCTAAAGGACGGCGACCGCATCTCGATGGAATTGATCAGCATAAATCCTTGAGCGGAATTTGGATTTTGAATCGTTATACGTTCCGTACCTCCCAACTTAAACTTTTCGTCCAGTTGCTTCCATTGATGGCCGGGGCGAAGTTCAAGGAAATTCAGCATTCCATTAATATTCTGATTCCACTTGTTAACCGATTCGACCTTCTGATACGTGAACTCATTCTCGATGGGGTTCCAGTACTCAATGTGGCTGCTCACTTCAGACGCAATCTTGTCCTTGCACACTTGAACCAATGAATCCAGTCGCTGCTCGGTAAATGCGGTGTTGAGCAGGTCCTGATACCTACGTGCAAATTGTGTGGCAAATCCGGTATTGGTCATCAATCCACGGATAAGCACTGTTGATTTGTTGAGACGGTCATCAACCTTCGTGTCACCTCGCAGCATAGCCCACTGATCCTGGCCGGTGAGGTGTTCGATCATATTGAAGGTTATGTTGTTGCATCCGCGATCACAATCGAAAAACATCCAACGCCACTTGCCGCCTTTGGGTCTCCACACCTTTACATTCGCTTTTGGCCAGTCGGTATTGGCGTAAAACATGTGCGCAATATTGTAATCGATGAAGTTGTCCATCTCCATGCGCTCATCCATCCAATCAAAGTGTTCTTTTTTACTCAAATCATGCGTTTCCGCATAACGGATCATCTCCTCCCAGTCGGCATTGGGCTCGGCATTGACTCCTCCGTCCACGTCAAACACTTCCACATCGCCCTTCGATAAATCATAAAGTACGCGCAGGAAGTCGCGATCCTTCTTTTCGCGCAGATTATGCAGTCCCTGGTATTGTCCGTTGATGTACACCACAACCGGACGATAAGCACTGTATTCAAGATCGGTAAACTCATCGACCGATTCATTGATCATAGCATCTTTGAAGAAGGTCTTGCCCATAGGGTTTCCATGCGCTCGAAGCACAAACCCCTTCACACGATCATAGGAGCGTGTAGGCCAAATGGGATAATAAACCCGATCGGACCCATATTTCCCCGTAGAGAATTCCACTGCAATTGATTTCTGAGGCAATTTGCGAATGAAAATCCCCGATAACCGAATACCCGCGAGCGAACTAAATATCTTTTCGTTGTTGGCAGTGTAATACGTGATCAACGCTGGAATCTCCTGATTGGTTTGAAACTCATTGCCGGCACAATACCGCTCCCAATCGGCCACGTCAATCATCACATAATCCAGGCGATGCTGCTTATCTCCCATGTCCGGGTGGTTTGCCTGTGGTGGAGCCGGCCAATCGAGTTGCGCTTGAACAAGTGTCCAACTCATCACCAGACCCAGAATCAGGGACAATCCTTTGATCATACTCTCAAGTTTTGGAAACCCACAAAAATACACATTTGGCGGTATTGATGTATGCAGCGCCCATAATGGTTGGGCGGGTTATTAAAAATGAAGTTTTGGCAAGTGTTTTGATTTAGCGGGGCGCACTTGTTAGAGCACAATATCTTTGCTTTTGATCAAGTTTTAGTAGAGAACCTGCATCACATGAAAAAAACCATTATCGCCCTCATTTCATGTGTGTTCCTGTTTTCAACGGAATACACCAGCGCCCAGTTGAATCCCGGATTTGACATTGTTGAAGTGCGCGACATGC
>JAGQVX010000059.1 GCA_020437755.1 Flavobacteriales bacterium | reverse complement strand
AAACCATGGCTCCACAGCGCGGGTCGCAGATAGCAGTTACCCCGAGATATGAGCGAAAGCGATTTGAATTCGCTCTTCCGGTTGTGCTTCACGAGTATCGTCACCCCCATATAGGTGCGATGATCCGTTTGAACAGCATCATCATCGGTACGGACAATTTGGGTGCTTATCTGCTGAATACGGAGTTGTACGGTGCTGATTTGTACGTGAGTATCAAGTACACCATATTCAGGAGTTTCGGTTGCAAGCAAAAGAAGCCGCGCAATCGCAAATCGGGCAAGGGCGTTCCTCCTTGTTGGGGTTAATGGGTATCATGGATGTGATCTAAAGCAGCGTTACATGAATCGATTAGCAGTTCATACACATTTTGAAAACCATCGATCCCTCCATAGTAGGGGTCAGGAACCGGAATATATTCATCCGGGCGAAAGAAATCTGTCATCATTCGAACCTTGTTTGCCGCTTCATTGTCGGGAGCCAGACTCAGAACGTCATTCAGGTTGGAACGATCCATTGGGAATATCAAGTCGAATTTATCAAAATCAGTGCGACTGAGCTGACGGGCATTCAAAGCGGAAATGTCAATTCCATGAGTTCGCAGGGTTGATACGGCTCTCGAATCGGGTGTTTCGCCAATGTGGTAGGATGCAGTTCCGCAGCTATCCACTTTGATTTCCATGTTTCTTTCATTGGCCAGGTGTCTCATAATACCTTCAGCCATTGGGCTTCGGCATATGTTTCCAAGGCATACCATAAGTATTTTCATATCGGACAATTCTTACTCTGAGGTCGGGAAAATCCCATGTGTGTAACAACGTGAACCTTACAATCATCGGTAGCAGGTGGACGTACATTTGAACAAGAGTAAAACTAGGAAATAGAAATGTTAATCCGAATTACGAGGTGGATATTGATGGTGGCAGCGATGCTATCGGTTTTAGGCGTGAGCAGTTGTTCCAGTCAGAAGACCGAGTTCCAGAAGAAGAAGTACAAGATACGGAAGGGAAGGCCACCTGCGCAGCGGTATTACAACAAGTACTCGATATTCAGGAAGCGCGGGGCTCCGCAGTACCGGGGAGCCAAGCAAACTACCGACATTTAGAAGGATACGAATGATATGCTGAGATGCTCTCCATTTCAGGATACAAAAAAACCACGCGACAGCGTGGTTTTTTCATTTATTGGATACTCAGTTTTTTCTCGAGGTCTTCCAGGTATTTGCGGAAGTGCTTATCGGTTTCAGCCAAGTTGTTGACGGTACGACAAGCGTGCAATACAGTAGCGTGATCTTTTCCTCCGCAGTGCAAACCGATATTGGCCAATGAAGACTTGGTCATCTTCTTCGCGAAGTACATCGCAATTTGTCGGGCCTGAACGATTTCCCGCTTACGGGTTTTAGATTTCAGCAGTTCAATTGGAAGGTCGAAGTAGTCACAGACTACTTTTTGGATGTAGTCGATTGAAACTTCACGAGCCGTATTCTTAACGAACTTATCGATCATCTTCTTGGCAAGATCCAGCGTAATGGACTTCTTGTTAAGTGAAGACTGAGCGATGAGGGAGATGAGGGCACCTTCCAGTTCGCGGATATTCGTAGTAATGCTGTAGGCGAGGTATTCAACTACTTCACGTGGAAGTTCGATACCATCGGCGTACATTTTCTTTTCCAGAATTGCGATTCGGGTTTCAAGAGATGGAACTTGCAGGTCGGCGCTCAATCCCCATTTAAAGCGAGAGAGCAGTCGTTGTTCCATTCCTTGCATTTCCACCGGTGGTTTATCGGACGTGAGTACGATTTGTTTTCCGGTTTGGTGCAGGTGGTTAAAGATGTGGAAAAACACATCCTGGGTTTTCTCTTTACCGGCGAAGAATTGAACATCGTCGATAATCAGTACATCCATCATTTGATAGAAGTGGCTGAAATCGTTTACATCGTTGTTTTTCACGGCATCAATGAATTGGTGCGTGAATTTTTCAGATGAAACGTAGAGAACAGTTTTTTCGGGCGACTTGTTTTTAATCTCGATCCCTATGGCGTGTGCTAGGTGGGTTTTACCCAAGCCAACGCCTCCATAAATGAGAAGGGGATTAAAAGCAGTGCCTCCTGGTTTGTTAGCCACAGCAAAGCCGGCTGAGCGTGCCAGTCTGTTGCAATCTCCTTCGATAAAATGTTCAAAGGAGTAATTGGGATTGAGGTTGGAATCCACATTGACCTTCTTCAAGCCCGGTATGATGAACGGGTTCTTTATAGGTGTTTCGTGGGCGCTCATAGGAACTTGAACAGCCTTGTTTTTGACTGCAGTCCTGTTGGTCGTGGGAACTTTAACCGTGTACGGATTTGAATTCGTCACGTTGTTCTCCATGATAATGCTGTATTCTAGACGCCCGTTCGCACCCAGTTCTCGCTTGATGGTTTTTCTCAGAAGGGTCACATAGTGCTCCTCCAGCCATTCGTAGAAAAACTGGGATGGTACCTGAATGGTCAATACCTCATTCTCAATCTTGATGGGCTGAATGGGTTCAAACCAGGTTTTGAATGCTTGATGAGAGACATTATCCTTGATGACCTCCAAACAATTCTTCCATACCTGATTGTGATCTTTGCTCATCGAGAGTTAGAAATTAAGGGTTAACACAATAAAATTTAAGCTTTCCAAGGGACTTATCTAGGCGCGTCCTTTGTCATTGCTAAGGGTGGACAAATATTTGGAGAAAAAAGTGAAAAAAAAAATCCGAACTGCCTTGACTTTAATCTTTTTTTTACTCCTCCTCAGGCCTTGTCATTTGTCATCCATTCGTGGGTATTCAAGTCTCATTTCATCCATTCTGTGCCATTCGGCAAATGGTAGGGTAATTTAGTCGTAAATCCCTGAATTTCACCACGAAATCGCTAAACAAGTGTGGAATATAGCCATTTATCATCCAAGAATGACGCAACAGCGGGGGAAAATGACCAATTTAGCATCAATTTAAAGAACGGCTGGCGATGATTCAAATAGATACAGAGGTGCGTGTGCGCTACGGTGAAACCGATCAAATGGGGTACGTATATTATGGTAACTACGCTTTATACTTCGAAGTAGGCCGTGTGGAATTGCTTCGTGCGTTGGGAACTTCATACCGCGCCATTGAAGAATCGGGGGTGATGTTGCCGGTACTGGAATACCGCATAACCTATCGACAGCCGGCAACTTATGATGATTTGCTCACGATACGGACTGAGATTCGGGAAATGCCTCGTGCGCGCATTACGTTTCATTACACGACCCTCAACGAAAAGGGCGAGGTGTTGAATGAAGGAGAAACCACATTGGTATTTGTGGATGAACAGTCAAAACGTCCGGTTCGAATGCCGGAAGACCTGGAAGCGGTCTTCGCACCTCACTTTCAATAGTCGTCGGGACGTTTTAGTTGTCCGGCAAAAATGCGGTCCTTGCCTTTAAATTCCGGTGATTGAATCGAGATTACCTTCAACGGTGCTTCTGAAGTAACTACGACATCGTGCAGGGTTTCATGTGGTACGAAGATAAAGCTGCCGGGATGTATAGTAAAGGTGCTGTCTCCTACGGTCATGGTTCCGGTTCCCTCCAATACATATATGGACTCGGTATGCACTTGATGGAGGTGTGACTTTACTTCGGACTTCACCCAGATGATGAATACCGTACCCAGTGAGTCGGAAGCCAGTTTTTCTACGTGGATGTTTTCAAATTCAGTGGGGGGAAGTACATCGCTCAAATCCCACTGCGCATGGGCGTCCCACGATGCGAGCAGACAAAGCAACAAGAATAATCCTCGAATCATTTCTTCACATTAAACTCGTACCGATCCTCATCTGATCCTGCCGCCGTTGAAATGCCTGTAATTTTAATTACTGCATAAGCATGGTTTACGGTATCATACTCGGTTACCAGGATATCATCGATGGCAATATTACTCAGTACTTGCAGAGCCGTACTCGAAAGATAAGTCGCTTCAGCCGATTCCACAGTGGCCTCCGGATAGTTGAAAGCGTTGTTCCTTACGAAGCGAATTCCCGACCATGAGGTGAGCTGATTGCTCAATTCCCCGTCGTCGCTCCCATCCAATTCTATGAGATCCACACTTAGCGTGTCCGGATTATTAGCCAGGAAGTAGCTCTCCAGGTTCTCGATATTGAACGCATTGCTGCCGGTGGTTGAGTATTTGCTGTATAGCATATGCCCTGTAGACTCAACAAGAGCAGTGGCCCCTTCAACATACACTCTACGCGCGGTTTCGCTATCGTAGCCGTCCTGGTCTATAACCTTAAAGGTAAGGACCACTTCAGGGTGTTCACCGGTAAAAGCATGGATCCAGAAAAAATCGGCTTGACTACCCGAAACCAACGTATCCAACAATTTGGACGTTACGCCGTCAATGGGCTTTTGAAAGATTTGAATCTGTCGGAGGTTTGCATCTCCTTTTTGGGCTGAGACATCGAATTCGAAGGGGGTGCCTTCGGTAACTTCAATGAACAGGCTTGAAGGTGTTACGAATATAACCGGAGGAACCGGATCTTTCTTACACGCGTGGAAGGCCACAAGAGTAAGGGCGGCAAGGATAGCTGCTGTTGCTTTCAGTTTCATAAGGGGTAAAAATAAAAAACACTTGCTGCATGAGCAGCAAGTGTTTTTCTATTGTTGATAAACTCAACTATTTGTTCTTAATACGGTATGCCTTGCAACGGATGGTCAACGTTTCGGTATGACCAAGGAATTGTTGCTCGGTAGTCGATTCATACGATACCGGAAGCACAAAATCTGCATCAGGCTTTTGCATCAGAGCGTCGTACATGGCGTTGTCGTATCCTCGGTTTTGAGGCAAGCCAATTGAAACGCCCTGAGAAAGAAGCACACCTGAGTGATACAGTCTTCCCCCGTAAGCGAAGCCCAAAACATAACTTTGAGTAGCATTACCGGTTACATCACCGATATACTCCAAGTCATCCATGTCGAAGTTCACCTGGGCGTTGATTGGGGTTAATGGAACGGCTTTTTGTTTCATCACACACGATGACAGCGTCATGGCCATTGCCCCGATCATGAACATATATAACGTTACTTTTTTCATAATCTCAGGGATTTAAGTGATGAATAATTATTTACCTGTTCCGAAGTAAATGTTCAAGTTGATTCGAACACTGTGGTTGTTATCCATATTGAACTCACGACGGCTCAAGCTAGAGTACTGACGGAGTGTAGTAGGATCATTCGTAAGGAAGTCTCCTTCCTGAGTGAAATAGTCCTGTGATGTGGTTGTACCACCTACTTCAGTTTCTGTGCGAACACGTGTTTTTCCACCAAAGATCCACTTGGCTGACCAACCGTACTCAACACCAATAGAAACTGGCAATTGAGCAACGAATACGTTGAAACCAACAACACCGGCGATACCGAATACGGTAGTACCTGTTGCTGAGTTCATGTACATTTTGTCACCATTGAAGTAATCTTCGTTCTGGATCATACGGTCCTTACCCAATCCAATGATGAATTCACCACCACTGTACACATCAAAGATGTTTGAGTTGAGGAAGTGCTTCTCCGCTCCAAGTGCAAGCTTGTACTCACGCATAGTTGTGCGGCTCTTTACTTCTTTGATTTCGTTGTCAAAAATCTGGTTAGTTTCCGAAGAATCGGCACCTGTTCCCTTGTAAGTCGAGTTGTCGGCATACAAACGAAGTCCCAAACGAAGAACAACGTCATCAGACTTGTAATACTTGAATGTCAACATGTCTCCAGCCAACAAGGAGTTGCCCTTGTACAATCCGGCGTCGGAGCCATTGTCATCACTCATGTCAATAATAGGAAGGACAAAGTTCAAAGCCGCATCTCCTTGAGTCGGTCTTGTACCTAGTCTAAAATTGCCATCATAGTTACTGCGCGTCGACAATTGAGCGACTGCGTCAGAACCGATGAGAGCAACTACAGCGAATAACAGCATCAGTTTTTTCATGATATTGAGTTGTTTTGATTAGCCATTGTTAATAACGTACCGAAATTAGTTTTATCAACTACTTCGGAGTACTGCAATCTTCGAAACTTTTCAACACTCAAAAGAGGGTATTTGGCAGTTTTGAAAGATTTATTGCTGATATTCATCAGGCTTAGCGAGCCATTTATCGTAGTATAATTTCTGATTACTCCAGTCAAATCGTGTAATCCTACCGCGATAAGAACGGCGCTTTTCAGAACGCGTTAGCCCCTCACGGAGCAGTGCTTTGAACTCCTGTTCAGTACGATAATAACATGCCTGATCATTGATGATTTCGGGAAAAGCCAGTCTTTCGGGCAAAATAGGACTGGCTCCGCAATAAACAGCTTCGCACATCGAGATCCCAAAGAAATCCTGGCGGCTTGTCACCGGGAGGACGTCGGCTTTCCACAACCAACGGGCGTATTCCTCAAATGTATCGGCGTACCCCCAATGAACAATGTGGGAGTCAAGTTCCTGACGGGCTTTTTCGAAGATTGGCGGACTGTCGCGATATTGCTCGCCAAGAACGGCTAGGCTGAAAGGGACGCCCTCGTCATGAAGTTGCACGAGTGTTTCAAAAAACAGTTCCGGATTCTTATCGAATTCCCAGCGATGATTCCAAAGAACCAACGGAACATCTGATGAATCTTCACATTGGTGAATGTCGAATCGTTGGAGGTCAAGTCCCAAAGGGAGGATGCTGCTCTTTTGGCGAATGCCTTGTAGGTATTCAACTCCTTGGAAATCAGGAAAAACGCGAAGGAAATCGGGTAGTCCTTCCAGAAATGATGACTGATTGTACGCCGAATTGAAAGCTATATGATCAGCAGCCAGTGCGGAAGCGAATTGCTTATAAATGTAGTGCCGGTCCCTTTTCAAGTTAACATCTTCGTCGTTGGGCGACCATGGGTATGCCACCTGATTTTCGTGCATATACAGCATGAATTTCATCTCATTTGCCTTGTGCACCAGCGCTTTGAGCAGGGCAACATCGGTCATGGAAGTGGCAAGACATACGTCAAATGGTATTGCGGATTCATTGATGGCATGCGCCAAAGGAACAGCTCCGGCAGTCATGCGCCATTTCCAGTGTCGCCCGGGCAGGGTGAACAAGGTAATGTCGTGTGAGGAGTGCTTTTTCAGTCCATTGGCCCAAGAGGCATGGGATCCTGAAAAGAATGGTTCTACCAAAGCTACGCGCAACATGGCGTAAAGGTAGGTTCAAAAAGGGAAATGTGTTATTGCTCGCTGATCAATGACGGTTCATATCCGGTGACCATGAGAAAGTTGTCGAAGGCGATTTTTGCATGATCAATGTCCCATTCCAACCGTCCTTTTTCGGAGTTGTATGAGCATTTGGCCATGGGCGAAAGCGTAAATGAAGATGCGTCTTCAACCCGGGTTTCTTCGAATAGCATTACATCGGTGAACAGCTTGAATGATGCTGCCTGATCCTCTGATGGCACTTCAGTTGCGTCAATTTGGATGAGCTTTTGAAAATAGTTTTCCTTGCTGAATCGGAGGGTGTATACCTTGCCTGGTTCGAGTACCAGACTGTAGAACCCGGATGAGCGGTTGGTTTTTTCTTCAAGGACTTCATCACCACACATTACGGTAATATCAACCTCATTGAGTCGTTCGGGGGAAGTGCGGCTGTTGGAGATAAGCTGATCTACATTTCCAAGCTCCACATAGCCATAAATCAGGATCTTGCTTGGTATTGCATATCCTACGCTCACCGTTAATATGAAAAGAATGAAGAGTAATAGTCGGTTCATAGCATTCCGTTTTCTGGTGGTTTATACCCTTGCTTACAAAACAAGGTTACATACACTGACATGAAAAGGGAATTATTCTTACAATCGACCTAATTGTCGTGGGTTCGGGTTTTGAGCTCTTCCTGTTCGGGTTGATCGGTTTCCTTGGCAATTTCTTGCTCCAATTGTTCAGGATCAACATCCAGCTTAAAGCCTTCCAAATCGGGTTGTCCGGCATTCACCCAGGCGGTGTACCACAAACTGCCCAAAGCAATAACAGCTTGTTTCATCCGTCGTTCCACCTGATTGTTGAGTCGGCGGTGGTACTCTCGCGAATACTCTTCGCTGTACGTTTTTACCAATGCGACGCCTCGTTCTTCATAGGCGTATTTCTTATCCTCCGGCCATTCGGCGTTGAGTTGCGCTTCGAAGCTCAACACAGAATCAACTGCATAGTGGCTTTCTTCCACAACATCCCAAATAAAGTCGTTGGGATTTTCTACGTATTTCGCCCTTCCCACAAAAAAGTCATAATCCCGATCGTACAATTCGGGTAATCGACTCTCCCAAAATCCATGAATACCTTTTTGATTGGTGAGTTGTCCGTTGTAGTTCTCCGTTGTGTGCAACGGAACGTGTGCGTCGCCCACATAATGCCCCAGTTCGGCACTAAGCCGGAGAATGCGCGAGGTATTGCGGTCTTCAAAGGCTTTGGTGAGTTGGATAACCATAAGGTTGACATGCCAGGGAACAATGCCGTAGGCGTGCAGGGTGTCTTCAGAGAATTTATCGACGGCGGCAAACCAATTTCGTGGAACTTCCTCAAATGGATCACACGCGGTATCACCATGGTGGCAATAGTGATCAATATCGATGTAGTGGCGCTCGGCTTCGCCTTTGACACTGTAACGGCGTTTGTCGGGATCTACAGCGTGTCGTCTGATAAAATCGGCATTGGACTTATAAAAGCCAAACATTCCTTCAGGCAGCGTATAGATGGCGAGGGTGTTGATTTCCCGATGCCCGTGAAATCCCCAAGGGCTAAACGACAACTGACTGAAACCGCAGATGGCAAGGGCCGCGATTGACAGCCATTTTCCAAATGTTCGGTCAGGAATGCAGATTTTCAATTTGGCCATTGCGTAAAACAGGGATTACATCCAGGGTGTTGGTAGTGAGACAGTACTTTACGTCTTCGTTCAAATTTAATCGTTTCAAACGTCGCCGATGTGAAGAAGCCTTTAAAAAAGCAAAAATATTGTCGCGTGCCGACCGGCTGATGAATTTGGCCGCGATGGTAGAGTCTTCCTCAGCTTTGAATTTTCCGCTGTCAATGAGTTTATCCGCGATGGCACCTGCGCAGATGGTGTCTTCAAGATTGAACTTGTCTTTCCAACCCGATCCCAGGAGTAAAACGCTTCGTTCTTCCTCAATCAGCCAGTCACTTACAGCGTCGAGGTTGTTCAGACTGCCAATGACCACTTGTGAAAATTCACTGGCGATGTTGATTGCTCGTGTTCCGTTGGTGGTGGTGAGGGCAATGATTTTTCCTTTGAGCTCAGGATTCATGTAGGCATAAGGGGAGTTTCCGAATTCAAATCCCTCTACGATTTGGCCTTCTCTTTCGGCAGCCGCCAAATGTCCCTGCTGTTGGTAAGCCCTTGCTTCTTCTACAGTCGATACAGGGATTATGGCCTGCACTCCATGGGCAATTGCCGAGCAGATCGCCGATGTAGCCCGCAAAACATCAATAACGACACAGATTTCGAAATCTGTGCGGTACAAATGAAACTGACTGGGTGAGAAGCAGACTTCTACACGTTTACGTTGGTCTTCAGGAGTCATTTGGGTTTATCCCTTATAAAATGGAAGATCAACGACCTGAGCCTCAATCGACTTGTTACGGATTTGAATAAAAATGGAATTTCCTGTTTGATTGTGACCGTTGGCTACATACCCCATTCCGATGGCCTTCCCAAGCGACGGGCTTTGCGTACCACTGGTCACCACGCCGATTTCATTTCCGTTGGCATCAACAATAGGGTAGTCGTGACGAGGAATTCCCCGATCCACCATTTCAAAGCCTACGAGTTTGCGTGAAGTGCCTTCTGCTTTTTGGCGTGCCATCTCTTCCGAATTGATGAATCCGGTAGCGGGACGAGTAATCCAGCCCAAGCCGGCTTCAATGGGAGAAGTAGTATCGTTGATGTCGTTGCCATACAGACAAAATCCCATCTCCAGTCGGAGGGTGTCGCGCGCGGCCAGTCCAATAGGTCGGATATCGCAAGAAGCACCTGCTTCGAAAACAGCTTTCCAGATTTGTTCGGCTGCTGCGTTGGGCATGTAGATTTCAAATCCACCGGCACCGGTGTATCCTGTAGCAGAAACAATGATGTTGTCTACCCCTGCAAATCGACCGATCTCGAAAGTGTAATATTTCATGGACGCCAAATCGATATCGGTGAGGCTTTGCAAAGCCTGAACGGCAAGAGGTCCTTGGATTGCGAGCAGACTCATATCGTCCGATTTATTCTCCATCTTCACTCCACCGGTGTTGTGGGCGGCAATCCAGTTCCAGTCCTTTTCCATATTGGAGGCATTCACCACCAACATGTACTCATCTTCCTTCACGCGATACACCAGAAGGTCATCCACAATACCACCGTCGTTGTTGGGCAGACAAGAATACTGTACACGTCCGTCGTAGAGCTTTGTAACATCGTTGCTGGTTACGTGTTGCAACAGGTCGGTAGCTCCGGGGCCACTTACCCAAAATTCACCCATGTGCGAAACATCGAACACTCCAACTTTTTGGCGAACCTGAATGTGTTCGTCATTTACACCGGTATATTGAACAGGCATTTCATAGCCTGCGAAAGGAACCATCTTGGCACCAAGAGCCTGGTGTATATGGCTGAGGGCGGTTTGTTTCAAAGTTGAAGTATCTTCCATGGTTATTGTGTTTGAGCGAACAAATGTAGAAATTTAGAAGCATTGGCTTCCACCGAAAATCGATCTTCTATGACATGGCGTGTTTGTGCGGAAATACGCCGGACCGTATCGGGTGTATTCAACAGTTGAAGCAAGGTGTTTTTCCATTCACCATCCTGCACCAGTAGTCCGGTTTTTCCGTGTTCAATAAACTCCTTATTGACTCCTACATTCGAAACCACCGGGACGATTCCGAGTGCCATATATTGAAGTGCTTTCAGTCCGCATTTCCCGTTAGCCCAATCTGTATCAGGCAAGGGCATGAGCCCGATATCGATGGTAAATAAGTCATCCACTTCAGACTCTGCATTCCATTTGATGAATATCATACCCGGAAAATCAAATTCCGGAGGCTGATTACTGATAACGACGAGCGTAAAAGGCTGCTCTTGATGCACTTCCAATAAGTCGGGAATGATGTCTCGCAGGTAACTGATGGTAGTATGCGAACCGGTCCATCCCACTACGGGAACCTCGGGCCAGCTGGACTTAACCTTGGTGTGACTGTGGCGCAGATCGAGGGTTGTAGGCAAATAAAACGATTGAGAATTGTACTGCAGAGCGAAGGAGCGGAGCCATTCGTTGCCACAAGCATTTTTCCAGCTACGGCCCATCAATCGCTTGATATTCCCATACGATTTGAGCCAGGCAAATGACTTGTTATTTCGTGAGTAATTGGTGAGCCAAATAGCATCATCAAAGTCGTAAATGATGCGCGATTTCCACACCCTTGCTATGAGGAAGGAAAGTAAGGGAAGTCCCATCGGGGCCAATTCCCGGTGCACAAAAACATAATCGTATCGATGCAAATACATAAGCATGCGCAAACGGCGGAAGTAACCCGACAAGAAGCCCAGTGCTTTTGTGAATACATGACCTTTTCTGTAGAAATGCTTCCAGGCTTTTTCCGACAGGAAGGAATCTATGCGGTATTCGAAGCCATGTTGTTCCAGAGTGCCCAGGTACTGCTCAAAGCGGAATCGCTGGCTGGGAGCATGACCGACAGGGTAGGGGACCAGGAACAAAATGCGCATATCAGAGATACTCTACGAAGTAGCGGAAGATTTTTTTAATCAAATGTACCCGATCAGCGCCACGCACGTTGTGTGGGTGGGAAGGATAAATCGCAAAATCCACCTGAACGTCGTCTTTAACACATTGGCGTTGAAACTTCATGTTGTGCTGCAAGACAACGACATCATCAATGTTTCCATGGATCAACAAGAGCTCACCTTTCAGGTTTTTGACGTGGCGCGTAAGATCCGCGTTTTCAAAACCTTCAGGATTCTGCTGTGGAGTATCCATGTAGCGCTCGGTGTACATGATTTCATACAGGTTCCAGTCGATTACCGGTCCGCCGGCAACGCCCACCTCGAATAACCCCGGTTTTTTCAGCATTAGTGACGTGGTCATGAAGCCACCATAACTCCATCCGTGCACACCAAATCGGTTTTCATCAGTATAAGGTTGGGACTTGAGCCAGTTGGTGACAAACTCCTGGTCTTCCAATTCGATGGTGCCCAGATTTCGGTGGATGGCTTGTTCGAAGTCTCTGCCGCGATTGGCCGATCCTCTGCTGTCGATCGTGAAAATAATGAAGCCTTCTTCGGCGATGCTGTGCATCCATAGTGGGGCACCACCATTCCAACTGTTGGAAACCATTTGCGCATGAGGACCTCCATATACATATACAATGACCGGGTACTTCTTTGAAGCGTCGAAGTTGCTGGGCTTGATCATCCGACACCACAGCGGAGTGCCGTCTTGTGCCGGTTGGGTAAATATTTCCGTAGTACCGTAGGAGTAATTGGTCATGGGGTTCTCAGAAACCTTGATTTTGCGAGCGATCTTACCGTTTTCCAGCAAGATTTCAGTAACGCGGGGCGTTTCCAGGTTGGACCAGGTGTCAATAAGATAGGTACCGCTCGAGGACAATTTTCCGGAGTGAACCCCGGCTACACGCGTCAAGCGTTGAGAAGTCATGGATTTGAGGTCGATTTTAAAGATGTGGTTGTCAACTGCATCGGCACCTGTAGCTTCGACAAACAAGGTTGTTCCTTTGGTATCGAATCCCAACACCGCTGTTACCGGAAATTGGAAGTCGGTATGGCCAATTAAAGTGCCATCAGCGGAGTACAAGTATATATTGTCATATCCATCGCGCTCAGAAATCCAGATGAATTGGTCATCGTGTGAGGGCACAAACTGAGGCGCGTGTTCCGGTTCCACATACTTTTCATTTTCCTCTTCAAAGAGAGTCTGGATCATGTTTCCCGTTTCGGCATCGAATTCTTGCAACCACATATGGTTTTGATCGCGATTTACCACTGCTACATATAACGACTTGCCCGAAGGATTCCAGCCGACGTTTGTGGCGTAGAACGAGTCATCGCGCACTCCACGGTTGAGGTTGAGGTACACGGTGGTGTTAGTGGTCGTGTTGAATACACCTACTGCCGCAAGTTCGCCTTGTTGTCCGGCCATAGGGTACTTGATGGGCATCAGACTAGCCGGCATGGTTGAATAGTCTACCATGGGGTAGTCGCTAACGCCTCGTTCATCCTTCTCGTAAAAAGCAAGGTAGTTGCCATCGGGCGACCAGAATGTTCCTGTGCTGATTCCAAATTCGTATCGGGCAATGGCTTGTCCGCTCACAACACCTTCCACATTGTCGGTAATTTGCACGGCTGTATTGTTGATGTTGACCCATACGTTGTTATCAATGGTATAAGCTGCACGATTGGCCGATCGGAGGTAGTCAACATTAGCGGCTCCTTCGGCCAGCTCCAATGATTTTGAAACGCCTCGCCCTTTGAGAGCTGCAGTATAGAAGGAATTACCCGATTGAAAATAAAATGTGTTTTTATCGATCCAGTTTACCGAAGGAAAACGCGACAAATCCAAACCGCTGAGTTCTTTCAATTGATCGAGAGTCATTGCCGATGCAGACTTTCCTTTTACATCGCCGATCATAAGCGTATTGTCTTCCACAAAGGAGTATTTATCCACTCCTTCCATCCATTGAAGCGCGTTGACACGATCGGGGTAGAGGGTGCCATATTGTTGTAAAACAGCATCTTCGATGGATAGTTTTTGCTGTCCGGTAACGATGAGGCCAAACGTAAGAGCGAAAGTCAGGAGTAGGAAATTGCGCATTATTCTGGATTTAATTGGGTGGTAAATTTAAACAAAGATTGCGAGCAGGGGAGGTGGGTAGATAATGGGGCAAAGTGATTACATTTGTCGGGATGAAATACAAGGTAATCATATCCGACCGTGCCGTGAGTTCTTTACGTCGAATTGTGAAGAGCCTGAAAAAGATTTCGTTGATTGGCGGCGAGGATGTCCGTGCGGCATTGCTGCAGCGCATCAAGCGACTGTCTGTGAACCCCACGGCTGAAAGTCGCAAAGCGAACTTTGAAAAACTCGAAGGGGAGTACCGGTCCATTGTGGTACTCGGAGATTATCGCATCTACTTCAAAATTGAGGACGGACGGGTGATTGTACTCGACATTATCATGGACAAGGACGGATCTAAGAAAATCTGACGTCGTCGAGGTAAGCCGCTGTTTCAGTACCCATATTGAATACCAGATCCAAAATCGACAAATTTCCAACAAAGGCGTGCCGATCGGAGAACACTTGCTGATAATGAATACTTGCATCGGGTGATGGGCCTTTAAAGGATGGTCGCTTGTCACCCGCACAAGGATCCACATATTCCGTGCTTAAGGTGTACCGCGGTTCCAGTCCGATCCAGTCATTGATCAATGCCACTGACGCTTCATTGAAATCCACGAGAAAGTTGAATTTTCGTTCCCAGAACCGGGCAAATTCATCTTCGAAATGTTCGAAAAATGGTGATTTCCCATAGGCGCTTTTCAAAGCGGTGAAATGCAGTTTGTTCCATTTTCCGCGCGCGATGCGTATATCCTTAACGCGTGTTTTTTGTCCATCCTGTCCTTCCACCGGTACAGTCAATCCCAATTTCCCGTGCACTTCCAGGATGTAGAATCTGTTGCGCAGTGATTGTTTGATGTAGTTCTCATGAATATCCACTACGGCCGTGTTGGATTTCAGGCAGTTGTGATACCACAAATGGTTGGGGAACGGACAGGAAGGCAATACGACCATTAGTCCACCAGTCGGAACATACGCTCAAAGCGGAAGCCACTTTCACCGTGGTCATTAGGATTCATGCGCGACATCCAGCAGAATACAGGCTTTCCAACTACGTGTGTTTCGGGGACGAAACCCCAGAATCGCGAATCAGCCGATCGATGGCGGTTGTCTCCCATCATCCAGTAATAGTCCATGGTAAACGTGTACTCGTGGGCTTCCTGACCGTTGATGAAAATCTTACCTTCTTTCAATTCGAGGTCATTTCCTTCATACACCCGTATAGCACGCTTGTACAAATGAATATTGGTTTCATCCAGTGCAATCGTTTCACCTTTGGCCGGAATATGCACGGGACCATAGAAGTCGTTGGTCCACGTATTATAGGCCGGATGATCGGTATTGGGGAAGTAATCCATATTGTTGAACTCTACAGAATCGAACACAATCGGTTCCAATGACTTCACAAAGGATTTCTTGCTCAGAATATTATACTCTCCGGAAGTGAGTGGAATACTCAGGGCATTGGCGCCGTAGCCTTGCAACTCGGAGTGAACGAAGGGTACCACTTGATGTAGTTTGGCCTCGTCTATACGTTGATTCAGTGACAAGGCGTACGAAAATTGCACCTCTTCAGGATTCTCAATGGGCTTTCCATCTATATGAACTACCTGATTGATGATTTGTAGATCCTCTCCCGGAAGACCAATGCAGCGTTTCACGTAGTTCTCACATTTGTCAATAGGTCGCGACTTGATTCCCCCGGTTTGCAAAGGAACACGCTTGCTCATCAGGTTGGGATCCCGCTGACAAGAATAGCACACTTTTTTACGAGCCAGATTGTCATGAGCGATGGCCATGAATTTATCCTGGTTTTTTCGGAATTCCTCTACGCCACCTGCGGTATACATTGCTTCTCCAATGAGAATTCCATAGTAGTCATGCCCCATCAAAAAGGGATCTACGATAATGGTGTCTCCATGAGGAAAGTTGAACACTACCGGGTCGAAACGTTCAACATCTCCAAAGCCCGGTAGTCGGAAATAAGGCAGACTCAACGCTTCCGAATAGCTGTCGATAAGGGTTCCCGGAATGGTGTTGTGAACAAAAGGAATGCTTAACGGTGTTTGCGGTGACTTGGCACCATAGCTCATTTTGGAAACAAAAAGATAGTCGCCTACCAGCATGGAACCCGCCATAGATGGAGTGGGAATCGTAAATGCCTCGAAGAAAAAAGTTCGAATGACTGATGCGGCTACAATGGCAAAAACGATAGCCTCTCCCCATTCCCGCACCGGACTTTTTTTCTTGCCGGTCCAGTCGCGTGGTCCCACGAATTCAGCCTTCTTGTCTGCAAAGGCGAGTTTGGGTAAAAACACCCATGGAAGGACGGCGGCAAACCATTGTTCGCTCGTTGATCGTTTGCCGAAGGCTATACCTGTTTCAACATGCATAATGGTAATCATGATGAGGTTGACGCCAGGCACGAGCAAGAGAAACAACCACCACCACGGACGCTGAATCATTTTAAGCCATACCACCCAATTCAAGAAAGGTACATATCCTTTCCAGCCTTCCAGTCCGGCTCGGGTGAGCAGGGGAGGGACAGACACAAATTGAATCAGGATCAATACCAATAACAATATCCAGGACAAACTCATATGCTATGTGTTTAACAAGTCTTTCATGGTGTACACACCATGTTTATTCAATATCCATTCAGCCGCTACCACCGCTCCGCTCGCAAAACCCGAGCGGTTGCAGGCCTTGTGTTCCAGTGTGATTTCATCCACCGGACCCGTGTATTTTATAGTATGCGTACCCGTAACTCCGGGGAGTCGCAGGGATACAATTCCCAGCGCGTCGGTAGCACTCGACTCTTGGTTTTCCCAGCGCGCAAGATCGGGGATTTGTTCAATCATTCCCTCGGCAAGGGTAATCGCGGTACCACTGGGTGCATCTTTCTTCTCGGTATGATGGATTTCTTCCATGGATGCATGATAGCTGCCTGCCTTACCCATTATTTGTGCTGCGCGCTTGTTGATTTCAAAAAACAAATTGACCCCGATGCTGAAGTTCGTAGCATAGAACAATGCACCATTACCATTTGCGCATGCTTCTTTAATTTCATCAAAATGGTCGTACCATCCTGTAGTGCCCGTAACCACGGGAATTCCTACTCGAAAACATGCTTTGAGATTCGCTACAACAGAGTCGGGCCGGGTAAATTCAATGGCGACGTCGGCTGATTTAATGACCTCATCATTCCATTCTTCCATGCTGTTGATACGGCACACCACCTCATGACCGCGTTCAAGGGCAATGCGTTCCACTTCTTTGCCCATTTTTCCGTATCCCAGTAGTGCCAGTTTCATATTGCCAAAGTTAAAATGTAAATGATAGCGTGAGACCGGCTTTCGTACCAAAGGCTGGATGAATGTATGGCTGGATGCACATGGAAAGATCATCACTTACATCAAAGTGATACAAATGCGCATCGACGTTGGCATCGATGATATTCAGGATGTATTCTACCGACAAGATAATTACCGACAAATCGCGCCACCTTCTGTACGTGTCCTGAAGCGTGTTTAACTGACTGGAGGTGTAAGGTGTAACGTTGATTGTTGTGGTGTCTGTGTCCAGTGCAGCGATGAGATTCTCCTTGTAATATTTAAACTGTCGATGATTATCAACGACAAAATACGTTGTTACCCCCATAGCCGCATAGACTACCGGAATTTTCCAGTACTTCTTGTTGTACGCCTGTCCGAGTCCGGGCAAGACGGCCGACATAATGGTTGCTTTTCGCGGACTGTGCCAATTTTCTCCCGTGCCAACAGTATCCACAGCTACCGTTGCCTCGGTAAGTTGAGAGGCCATGGAGAGGGGGATAAGGAGGACTAAGAGTAAAAGTACGCGCATTATGGGTTGAGTAACCGGAGCAAATCTTCGAGATCCTGATCAGTTTGAAAGGTCAGTTCAATTTTTCCTTTGCCTTCCTGGCTTCGGCGAATCGACGTGCCTTTTCCATAACGGAGGCGCAATTCTGCCTGGGCTTTCTGCAATTCCAATGAAAGATCGGTGCGTGAGGCGGGCTTGCGGGCGGGTACTTCATTGGTTCCTCGCACAAGTTCTTCAACCCTTCTTACCGACAAGTCTTCCTTGAGAATACGGCGATAGAGGTTAATGATTACCGATTCATTTCCGGCATTCACAAGAGCCCGGGCGTGACCCATGGTGATTTTACGCTCGATTAGACCTACCTGAACTTCAGCAGGAAGTTTTAGCAGACGCAAAAAGTTGGTTACCGCCGAGCGACTCTTACCTACTTTAACACTTAATTGCTCCTGCGTAAGGTCGCATTCTTCGATGAGTCGTTGGTAGCTGATGGCTACTTCTATGGGATCCAGGTTTTCACGCTGGATGTTTTCCACAAGCGCCATTTCAAGCATGGCCTGATCATCGGCACTACGGATGTATGCGGGAATCTCTTCCAGTCCGGCCAACTGACTGGCACGGAACCGGCGTTCCCCTGATATGAGTTGAAACCGTGAGGCTCCGACTTTTCTTACGGTAATGGGCTGAATAATGCCATGCGTTTCAATAGAATGAGCCAATTCCGACAACGCTTCCTGATCAAATGTCGTTCGCGGTTGAAAAGGGTTGGCTTCTATCTGTCCAATCGAAAGCATAGCGATAGGGCCGGCTACATGTCCGATAGTAGGTTGATCAATCACCGGAGTTTTTCGTTCCACTTGTCCGGAGTTCTCCAAAAGAGCACTCAGACCTCTTCCCAAAGCTTGCCGTTTTGCCATGTGCTTAATCTACGCTGATGTATTTCTCTTCCGAACTGATTCGGGTCATGGAATTGTTTTGCAGAATTTCCCGTGCCAGGTTGAGGTAGTTGATCGATCCCTTGCAACTTGCATCGTGCATAATAATCGTCTCCCCAAAGCTGGGCGCCTCTCCCAAACGTGTATTTCGGTGAATGATTGTGTCAAACACCATTTCCTGAAAGTGCATGCGTACTTCGTCAACCACTTGGTTGGACAGGCGCAGGCGTGTATCATACATGGTAAGGAGGATGCCTTCAATAGACAGGTCTTCATTGAGCTGACTTTGAACAATTTTTATCGTGTTCAATAGTTTACCCAGCCCTTCGAGTGCGAAGTATTCACACTGAACCGGAATAATTACTGAATCGCTTGCCGTAAGCGCATTTACCGTGATCAAACCCAGAGACGGAGAGCAGTCCACCACAATAAAATCATAGTCGTCTTTGAGTTTGCTCAGCGCTTTCTTCATCATGTATTCCCGGTTGGGCATATTGATGAGTTCGATTTCTGCACCTACCAGGTCGATATGGGCCGGTAATATGTCCAGATTCGGATTGTCGGTTTTTATGATAATGTTTCTCGGATCAACGTCGTTGACCAGACATTCATAAATGCTTGTTTTTACGTTCTTCGGATCAATACCCACTCCGGAAGTGGCATTGGCTTGCGGGTCGGCATCGACCAGCAGGGTTTTGTATTCAAGCACTCCGAAGCATGCGCCCAGATTGATTGAAGTTGTGGTCTTTCCAACACCACCCTTCTGATTGGCGATCGTAATTATCTTTCCCATGTCCTAGTTAAAATTCTCTCGTTTCTCCTATTTCCATTAATATCAACTCGTTTCCTCCTTCAGCAAACGCACGCACCGCCTCTTCATGATCAATTTTGATGGGCGGGAACGTATCGAAATGTGCGCCAATAATCGTGTTGCACTGAATGAAATCCGCACAAATCGCCGCATCCCGGATTCCCATGGTGAAATTGTCTCCAATGGGCAGTATCGCCACATGCGGACGATCATAAGCACCAATGAGTTTCATATCCATAGTGAGTGCGGTATCCCCGGCGATGTACACGTTTTTACCTTCAGCCTTAATGATAAATCCACCCGGATTTCCGCCGTAGGTACCGTCAGGTAAAACACTTGAATGCACCGCGCTGACATACTTCAGCCGACCAAAGTCAAAGCCAAATTCTCCACCGTGATTCATGCCATGACCGTTGGTCAGACCTTTTTCTCCGTACCATGAAACAATCTCAAAATTGGAAATAATCAAGGCCCCGGTGCGTCGGGCAATCCGCTCTGCGTCCAATACATGATCTCCGTGGCCATGTGTCAGCAGAATAAAATCGGCAGGAATACCATCCACATCAATGTGTGAAGCCTGCCCGTTTCCCGTAATGAAAGGGTCCACAAGCAGGTGATAACCACCGGTTTCTATTCCAAAACATGCATGTCCGTAAAACGTGATTTTCATGAAGAAGTGATTTCTCGGCTCCCGAAGGAAGATATAGGGCTAAACAGGTGTAAAGATAGGGCTTATGTGCTCCTTGAGGGGGTGCAATGGTTATAAAGTTTTACACAGAAATCTTGTGGAATCAGCGTTGATATTTGCATTTTTGTCCTCAAATCCCGTGTCCATGATCACCATCGTTTGCGGTACCAACCGTCCGAATAGCAACAGCCATAAAATCGCAGCTTTTTACTCCGCGGAGCTTGAAAAACAAGGGGTTGAATGGTCGTATGTGCAGCTTGAGGACTTGCCGCGCGATTTTCTGTTTGCCGATATGTTTGGCAACCGCACCGGATATATGCAGCAGCTTATTGATGAGAAAATTCAACCTGCCAGTAAATTTGTTTTCGTCATTCCTGAGTACAACGGTGGTTTTCCAGGGGTGTTGAAAGCCTTTACCGACAGCATTCCTCCTGCGATGTTCCATGGTAAAAAGGCCGGATTGGTCGGACTTTCATCGGGTCATACGGGAAGTTTGCGAGGCATGGATCAATTTTCCAATGTACTCAATTATTTGCGGGTGAATGTGCTGTTCTCAAAACCCAAATTGAGCCATGTGGAGTCGCTCATCAATGAGGTGGGTGAGTTGGTTGATGAGCGCGCGGTGAAGCAGCTACAGGAGCATGCCCGTCTCATGGTTCAGTTTTAGCCATTCGGCAAATGAAAAAGCCACCGA
>JAGQVX010000058.1 GCA_020437755.1 Flavobacteriales bacterium | reverse complement strand
CAGATAGAGCAAGAGGAAATCAGATAGAGCAACAGGATAAAGCTAGAGGAAAACAGCAAGGGCAGTATGTGAATAGGAAGAGGCTCAACGAAATTTTGAACTTTGCGTTCTGAAATCTCCAATCAAAACACTCCCCTGTCATTTTCGATCTATTACTCGCTTTGACATTCTTGCATTCACTGGTCGTTGAGCGCAGCCGAAACGAACCCAAAGTGAAGTGCCGCCTTTTGCAATAATTTGGCTTCGACTCCGCTCAGCCACCGGATTCTTAGAGGGATAATTGATTGGAATCAGTAACACTGATTAACGAAGAATGAAGAAATAACTCTGAAACCCGTGCTCCTTCATCCTTGCTAGTTGTTCCAAGGGGGCTTTTTGAATTTTCCATTCTGAACTTTCCATTCAAAACTCTCCCTCCTCGCTCAAAACTCCAACTCTTCCTGCCCCAAAGGGGCTTCTACCACATTTCAGCGTGCCAACTTTGACCAAAGGGTGTAATCCATCCTGTGCGCCATTCGCCCAGGTTCTTAACCAGATTATTGAATACATGCGTGTCGTCGTTGATCAGCCCCGCTTTTCGCATGGCCCAAAAATCGTGCATGGGGGAAATCTTGAGCTGCGTGTCATCCATCCAGGCTATGGCCATTCGGTTGAAAAAATCGACGCCCAATTTCTCTCCTTGCTTACGTATCCATTCCACACTACTATCAATGGAACAACCCGTGGCGGCATTGGCGCCCTCATCAACCGCTATAACCACAAAACGGTCATGTTCTATAGTGCCGGCAGCTTCCAATGGCGCCCCATGCGCTTCCCAGTTGTGGAGAAAGTCATCCAGTTCCGACTGCAAGCGCTGCGTTTCCTCAGAGGTAAACTCGCGCGACGATTGGTAAATCCATACACGGGCGCGGTCGTGAAGAGTCTGAATATTATTGTTCATGTTGTGTGGATTGGTGGTATAGCATGTAAGCCGGAATCATAATCATCAAAGGTATTGGAGATTGCAGGGCTCCCAAAATTTTTCGGGCAAATCCATAGCCTGCTTCGGAGAACCCCAGCAAGTGCGCCAGTGCGTACACTCCCAGTGCCAGGAATAAAAACAAGGCATAAAGCCAAATGATGACGCGGTTGATTCGGCGGTGGCCCACCCATTTGGCGAATGCCACCAAAACCATAGCCGCGTTAACAACTAAGAACACGATGGCTAACACCCATTTCAACTTACCGAGGGCAGAAACCGTGAACCGGTAGAAGAAATCAATGGGGCTATGACTGAAGTAATAATCGAAGGGATGATCGCGACGGTAGGCATCCATATGCACTTGGCGATCGAGGGGCGTCATGTCGTCATACCCCGGAATGGCGATAGCATGCTCAAGCAGGAAGTTCATCTCGATCTTGATGCGCTCCTGAACAAACCCAAAACAGACTGCCAGTGCCACCACAATGACCGCTATGAGCTTACGATGCTTTTGCACTTTCGGGGTGTTTCACGGCCGAAAACCTGTTGATCCAGAAATACCACAATCCGAACACATATAAGTATACCAATATAGTAAAGGTATAATCGTGGTGGAATTGCAGCGACTCCGGATTCTTGGACACGATGATCACCAGGGCGACGATACGAGCCACATTAACGAGGTGAACGCTGATGAGTCCGAGCGGCAGAAACCACAGCTTGTGCTTCACCGGACCGGGAAATGCAAGCACAAAGACCAGCAATAATGAAAGCAACGTTATTCCATCGCAAGGAGCACCAATTTCGAGCCAGTGAGAATCAACAATGCCCACATAATTCACAAAATCGCCTGTATGCGGGCGCACTTCATATCCCAAAAAAAGCAACGCCTTTTCTGAAAGCCAGGTGAGATTGGTAATGATGTAGCTATCAAAAGATGTATGCGGTTGCAGGTAAAACTCATAGAGCAGATACCACAACAGATAAACGCCGGGGGCGAGAACGATAAAGCGGATAAAAGGATTGGAGAGGCTAAGCTTCATGCTCACCTTAGCCTTTCTTGGTGAGATCCCATGCTTTCTTACCACCGTAGGCTACGCCAGCAGCGATAAGGAATCCGAGACCACCGTCAATAGGACAGGGACCTCCAAAGGGACCATCACAGGGAGGAGGGTTATCCTCCGGGAAAGGCTGAGCAGACAAGATCATTGGCACGGCAATCCATGCGAGTGCCAGGGTCCAAGCAACGATTTTTTTCATTTGAGCTTCGTTAGCAAATCACAGTAGGTGGCAAAGCTAAGGAATTTTCTGTGATCTGGATAATGGCATGGGGAGAAACGAAATAGATTGAGATAAGAGGAAGAGTAAGAGGAAGAGTATAGAGTAAGAGGAAGAGGATAGAGTAAGAGCAAGAGAACTGAGCGATGAGCTGATGCTTCGTGATATATCGATCCTCTTGCTCTAAACTTGCTCTTCCTCTATCCTCTTGCTCTTGCTCTTGCTGTTTTGTCGTGTCGTGTTACTTAATGCTATATTTGCAGCTGGCTATTAAGGACTGACTATGGCAGAAAGACCGGGAAACCTCATCGATCCGGATGATTTAAGGCCCATTTTTAAATTTATTGGAAAGAACTGGATCATTCTTGTTCTGTTTCCTGCTGTGGCATTTTTCGCGGCGTATATCTACACGCACCGCCTTCCGGAAATCTATGCGGCCAAGACTGAAATCCTGCTCAAAAGTTCAGAAACCTACGATTATCAGAATCAGATCTACAGCAATCTGGGGTATTACAGTCTGATGCAGGACGTAACCAACCAGAAGCGTGTTTTGGCATCGTACGATATTATTTCAGACGCCCTCTCGCGCCTGAACTATGAGATTGAGTATTTTCTGGTAGGTCGATTGAAGACTTCACAGGTCCATCAATTCGATGCCATCCACATCGATGAGGAGTATCGAAAATTTGATGCAACACTCATAGGGCGAGCCATCACACTGACTATTGTGGACATTGATCACTATCAGCTCACCTTTACCATAGGCGACAAGGAATATCAGCGTGTACACCCTTTTGGGGAATTGGTGGAAGACGTGTTTTATCTGCTCAAAGTGGACAAATCCGATATCTTGAATTTGGAGAGTCTGGCCATGCACAAGGAACGCGTATTTCAGTTCCGGGTGCTGACGCATGATCAGTTGGTGCAGCGTTACAAATCGCGCCTCGCCATTGACAATGTAGATTATACGTCTATTCTCACCTTGAATTGTCAAGATCAGGTTGACCGCCGGGCTAAGATGTTTCTGGACACCTTATCGAAGGTGTATATCGACTATACCATCCGATCGCAGGTGGAGGTGAATGAGAATACGCAGATTTACATTGACAAGCAATTGAGCGAGTTGGAGTTGATTTTGGACTCGCTGGAACGTCAAATGGAACTGTTTAAAGAGCAGCACCACATTTTGGACCTGGACCAGGAGCGTCAGGAATACTTTGACTCCATGGTGGAATTGGACGGCGACAGGAGAAGATTGGAGTTGAGAAAGGAAACGATGAACTCCCTTGAGGAGTTTCTCTACAACTCGGCCGAGCAAGCTTCTTTGCCGCCATCGTTGTACATATTCAGCGAGGATAAGATTCTGATGGATCAGGTGAACAAGCTTTTCAACCTGAAGATTCAGCGGTCTGAAATGCGAATGGACTTCACCGAGGAGAATTTGGAAATTCGCCGATTGGATTCGCTAGTTTCCACGGTAACCCACGGTATTTTTAAATATTGCCGAGACACCAAAGCTGCACTGGATCAGACCATTGGCGATGTGGGAGGACAAATCAACAAGCTCGAACGAAAGCTGCAAGACATTCCCAAGTCGCAACGCGACATTTTGAGCATCAACAGGAAGTTGAAGGTGAATGAAGGTCTGTACATATTTCTTCTTGAGAAAAAGGCCAATACCGTCATTGCTCGAGCCGCGATCATTCCTCAAACCAGCATCATTGAATCTGCCCGATCCCTGGGAGTAGTAGGACCCAACAAGTCGAGTACAATTTACACCTGGATTGGTATTGCTTTCGCCATCGCTTTGGTGATTGCCTTTATCCGGTTTTTATTTTTTGATCGTATTGAGAATACGCACGAGTTAAAGAAAATCACGAGCATACCGGTCATTGGTGGCGTTCCACACTACGACGACATCATGACCGACCCTATTGCGATCAACTCGAAGCCTCGGTCCAATGTTTCGGAGGCCTTCCGATCGATACGTACCAACCTGCAGTACATGCTGCCGGGAGACGAAACCAAGACCATACTGATCACATCGTTGCATCCCGGTGAAGGAAAGACCTTTACCTCTTCCAACGTAGCATCGGTATTTGCCAAGGCTGGAAAAAAGGTATTGCTATTGGATTTCGACTTGCACAAGCCTAAAGTCCACAAAACTTTTGGGCTGGAGAATGTGGCAGGTGTTTCAACATTCCTCATTGGAAAGTCGAATGCGCAGGAATTGATCATTCCTAGTCAGGTTGAAAACCTCGATATTATCACCGCCGGTCCGGCGCCTCCCAACGCATCTGAGTTGATTCTAAGTCCTAAAGTGCGCGAGTTGCTTCACGGCATGAAAGAGCATTACGACTTCATTATTATCGATACGCCTCCACAGATGTTGATTTCGGATTCATTGGTACTGCTGGAATTCAGCAATACCGGATTATTCGTGATGAATACGGAAAAGGCCACCAAGCAGGGAGTTCGGTATTTGGAAGAAGTCTTTAAGCAGCATAATTTGCACAACAACAGTCTGCTGCTCAACAACGTGAAGCAGAAGAAATGGAAGTACTATTATGGCAAGTACGCCTATAAGTACGGCTATGGATATGGCTATGGGTATGGCTACGGATATGGTTACAGTCAGTACGGCGGTGACTACGGCTATGGTGGGCCAGAATCCAATAGTGGCAGCGAAAAAAGCAAGCGCAAGCGCAAGAGCTAGCAGGGTTTTTCCTATCTTTGGGAGGATTGCGATAAAGCAATCCACAACCTTAGTTCAAACGACTTCGTCATAACCAATCTTTATAATCATGAAAGGCTTACTCCTTTGCTCACTCACGTGCCTAACCTTGGTATTAGGTGTCAGCGCTTCCAATATTCTTCCTGAAGATGAGGCTTCCTGCCTGAACACGGCTTTCGATGCATCCGCTTTTCTGAACACAGCGCAACTTGGTGCTTCATATGCCGGACTAGGACCAGACATGGGAGACGAGCCCGGGTATGATACCTACCAGGTTATTGGTGCAACGTGGATTACCGGGGCCCAAAACTGGACTTGGCAATTCACCGATGGTTCAGGCAACGTTTCGACTTACACATCGGGCGGGATCAACAACACCCTTTACCTCCAGGCTGCTTCACCTGACTTGTGTTACGGTGAGACTTACGATGTACAGGTAGATGTCATGATCGGCGGAGTATGGTGCGGATTCGGTCCGGTAGTTCAAATCATCATGGAAGACGAGCCTCACACAAAGCTCCAAAGCAGCTATTGCGGAAACACTTACGGACTGTATACTTCGGTTCAAGCTGTGTACGTGGGAAATGCCCAGGAGTACAACTGGAAATTCGTAACCGACAACGGCGCTACGGAATTCCAATATAATGCAGGTGCCAGTCAGTCTTTGTTTCTCGACGACATTCCGGAAATGCGTTACAATAAAATTTATGAAGTTTGGGTTCAGGTGAAGGTATGTGATACCTGGGGATCCTTTAATGAGAGCTGTTTGCTTCAAACCGCCCCACTTCCCTATACATGGCTCGAACCGGAGTATTGCAATATGGAATACGCCTCTGTAGCCGAGTTTACCTGGGTTCCGGGAGCTACAGAGTACTGGGCCAAGGTATATCTCACCGACCCCGACGATCCCAACTTCCTTCCCCTAGGACCGGCTCAATTGTACAACGTGACGAATGTTGCACTGCCGGTAATTCCACTATACACCATGGGGTTGCAATCGGGCAACGTCTATGCAGTGCAGGTAAAACCCTACGTTGGCGAGCAACAAGGGGACTACGGTCCGGTGTGCCTGGTATTTTATGGCGTACCGGTGACAGTAGCCGGAGGCGACAATTACTCTTTCTCCGCATTCCCCGATTTGACATCTGCCCTGCAGGTATGGCCCAATCCTAACAATGGCATGGAGATTACGGTTGATGTTTCAGGAATTGATTCCGAATACCGCATTTTGGTAATGGATGGCTCCGGACAGCGCCTCATCAACAACACCTACGAGCCAGGCAATGCCGTTGAGAATTTATCATTCAACGGTCAGTTGTCGGCGGGTATTTATCATGTCGCATTAATGACCGCGCAGGAAACCCGTCAGTGCAAGTTTATCGTTCATTAGGGCATTTTCACGCCATACGGCAAATGGTAACCGGGCGCTGAACTCCGTGTTGTGAGATCGACAGGGATTCGAGTACCTTTGCATTCCTTAGAAAAGCTATGGTATCAGTAATTATCACCACTTACAACTACGCCAGTTATGTTGAACGGGCGATACGCAGTATTGTAGATCAATCACTACCGAAGAATCAATTTGAGATCCTGGTAGTGAATGACTGCAGCACGGATCATACCGAGGAAATACTGGACAATTGGAAAGATTCCATCCGGGTGTATAACCTGGAAGAGAACGTAGGACTTGCCGGGGCACGAAACTTCGGAATTCGCAAAGCCCGTGGTCAGTACGTGATTTTTGTTGATGCTGACGATTACGTGCACAGCGATTTGCTGCGTGTGCAGAAGCTCTTCCTCGATTTGAACAATGATATTGATGCCGTTTCTACGGATTACTTCATTGTAAGTGATAAGGGCAAGCACCTCAAGCATGTAAACGCGGAGGAAGAGCCCATCGCTTGTGGGATTATGTTCCGAAAAGACTATTTGTACCAAATTGGATTCTACGACGAGGAATTTCGTGCACGCGAGGAAGAAGATCTCCGCATTCGCTGGCAATCGAAATACAATATTCACAATGTCATTATTCCGCTATATCGGTATTGGATGCACACTGAAAACCTCACAAAAAATGAGGCGGAAATGGACAAGTTCAAGCAAAAACTAGAAGAAAAGCACGGCTAATGTCCTTTCAACTTACCGAAGACCGAATTTACCTGCAACCCATCTCACTTCGGGAAGTCAGCGAACGTTATGTTTCCTGGCTGAACGATGCCGAAACGAACAAAGGTCTTTTGGCGCATGCCCAGGCTGCCACACTTGATTCGGTCAGAGCCTATGTCGAGGCACGGATTAACGACCCGAACACAGTGATGTTTGCCGTTTTCAATAAAGAAAACAACGAGCACATTGGCAATGTGAAGCTGGATCAGTTTGACCGTCTCGCGCATACCTGTGAAATAGGTATTCTGATAGGTGAGAAAAGCCAATGGGGAAAAGGTATAGCCACAGAAGTTATGCGCGCAGCACTGAAACACGCGTTTGGCCAACTGAACATCCGCAAAGTTTTACTCGCGGTTTACGCTAACAATCCGGCAGCTATTCACCTGTACGAAAAACTGGGCTTTGTGCATGAGGGATGTCTAAAGGAACATGTTTATGCTGAGGGACAATTTATCGACAAGCACTTGATGTCTCTTTTCGCTCGTGATTTCCATCTGTAACCTCAAATCTGATCCTCATCACGTTGCTGAAAACTTTCCCGTTGAGCAACCTCATATCCTGATCAAATCACGTAGTTTCGTGGCTTCAAAGTTGGTCGTTCCGACTTTTCAAACTGACTAATCATTTCGCAATGACAAGCAATAAAATCGAGCTTGGTAAGTCTCAGGCTCTGTATCAAAAAGCAAAAACGCTGATTCCCGGTGGCACGCAACTTCTATCTAAGCGCCCGGAGATGTTTCTTCCCGACCTCTGGCCAGCATATTACGACAAGGCCAAAGGCTGCAAAGTAACCGACCTTGATGGTAAGGAATATATCGATGTAGGCTTGATGGGCGTTGGATCCAATCTGTTGGGTTTTTGTGATGAAGACGTCGATAACGCCGTCATTGATGCGATTCGTCGCGGTACCAATACCACGCTGAATGCGCCTGAAGAAATAGAATTGGCAGAAATGCTCCTGGATATCCATCCGTGGGCTGATCTTGTGCGTTATGCGCGTACAGGTGGCGAGGCTATGGCCATTGCCGTGCGTATTGCACGTGCCGGCACAGGCAAGGACAAAGTTATGTTCTGCGGCTACCATGGGTGGCACGACTGGTATTTATCGTCCAACCTCGCTGAAGACAAACTGGGCGATGGTCACCTGATTCCCGGATTGGAACCCAATGGTGTTCCCCGTGCCTTGCTGAACACCTCGATTCCTTTTGCTTACAATGACACTGCTGATTTTCTAGCTAAAATCGACAAATACGGCGATGACATGGCTGCGGTGGTTATTGAGTCGGTAAGAAACTTTGAACCGGACCCTGCATTCTTTGAAGCAGTTCGCAACGAAACAACTAAGCGTGGAATCGTGTTGATTGTGGATGAAATTACAGCCGGATTCCGAATGAATGTGGGCGGTGCTCACCTCCGCTACGATTTGGTTCCGGATATCGCCATATTCGGAAAAGCATTCTCCAATGGCTACCCGATGGCAGCCATTATCGGGAAGAAAGAATTTATGGATGCAGCCCAAAAAAGCTTCATCAGCAGTTTATTCTGGACTGAGCGTATGGGACTAGCGGCAGCCATAGCTACTATTAAGAAGATGCAAAAAGTTGACTCACCGTCACGTGTAATTGCCGTTGGAGAGCAAGTACAGAAAGGATGGAAAGAGATCATCGATCGAACCGGACTCAAAATGAAAGTAATGGGCTTTCCGGCTATTTCAGCCCTGGCTATTCAAGAAGACCAACCGCTGGTATATAAGACTTACTACATTCAGGAAATGCTGAAACGAGGATATCTTTCCACTGTAGCTTTCTACGCCAGTTGTGCGCATGAAGGTTATGTTGAAGACTATCTACGCCACACTGGAGAGATTTTTGAAGAAATCGCAGGATTCATTCGATCAGGAGCGGCACCCGAGTCGTTTTTGGAAGGCCCTGTATGTCATGCCGGATTTGCCCGATTAACCTAATTGCACATGGAAAATGAACCCATTCGGACTACCGATCCGATTCCTATTGACTTTAAGAAGAAGTTTGACCTTTCGGGAAAAGTCATCGTAATCACCGGAGCGTGCGGCCTTATTGGTCGGGCGTTTTGTGAAGCGGTGGCTCAATTTGGCGGACACATTGTGGCAGCCGACATTGCTCTGGCCAATCCTGAAGAATTTGCGCGTGGACTGCAAGAGCGCCATGGTCGTGAAATGCTGGGTGTTTCAGTAGACGTGGGCTCCAAAGCTGAAGTCACGAAACTCCGCGATGCCGTATTGAACAAGTTCGGTAAGATAAACGGTCTGGTTAATGGCCACCAGAATAAGGCGCAGTCCTTCTTCGAACCGTTTGAAGTGTACGGAGAAGATGTGTGGGATGCCGTAGTAGAAACCAATCTCAAAGGTACCTTCCTCACCTGTCAGGTGCTAGGCACCTGGATGGCTGAAAACGGAGGAGGAAACATTGTCAACATTCCCTCGACCTACAGCGTTGTTGCTCCCAATCAAAACCTGTACAAGGGCACCTCACTGGGTTGTCCGGCAGCGTACAGTGCTTCTAAGGGAGGAATTGACGCATTGTCGCGTTACCTGGCCTCCTACTGGGCACAGAAAAAAGTGCGGGTGAATATGATCACGCCTCACGGAGTTTGGAATAACCACGAAGCACAATTTGAAGCCAATTTTGCGCGCTTTTCACCCATGGAACGCCTCAGTTACAATCATGAAGTAGCCGGCGCGTTAATTTTTCTGTTGAGCGATGCATCATCTTACACCACCGGAGACAACGTCCTTGTTGAGGGCGGTTGGACCGTGTGGTAATATTTGAAGACACATGAAATTAGTTGAGTATCTGAACTCCTACCGACCCGATGAATTGCGGGATCCTTATATCATCGCCGAGGCCGGAGTGAATCACGAAGGGTCCATGGACCTGGCGAAGCGCCTCATCGACGAAGCTGCAGAAGGGGGAGCCCATGCCATAAAGTTCCAGACCTACAAAGCGGAGACGATTGCTTCAAAAGACAGTCCGTATTACTGGGATATCACCAAGGAGCCAACCCGAAGTCAGTTTGAACTTTTCAAGAAGTACGACAGCTTTTGGAAAGATGAATACGGCAAGTTGAAGGCTTACTGTGATGAAGTGGGGATCGAGTTTATGAGCACCGCATTTGACGTGGAATCGGCCGATTTCCTCAATGACATGATGCCGGCGTACAAGATTTCTTCGTCAGACATCACCAATATTCCGTTCATCGAGTATCAGTGTCGTTTTGGCAAGCCAATTATTCTTTCTACCGGTGCCAGTTACCTATGGGAAGTCCAGCAAGCCGTGGAGGCCATTGAGAAACATGGCAATACGCTGTGTCTGATGCACTGTGTACTCAACTACCCTACACCCGATAAGCACGCCAATTTGGGAATGATCAAGGGATTGATCGATAAATTCCCACAAGTCGTTCCCGGGTATAGCGATCACACCCTGCCGGGAGACATGGACAACCTGATTGCATCCTGCCTGCTTGGTGCCACAGTAATCGAAAAGCACTTCACACACGACAAATCCTTGCCGGGCAACGATCATTATCATGCCATGGACAAGGAAGATTTGAAGCGGTTTTGGGAAAAGTGGAAACACACGCGCGAATTACTGGGAGGATACGTGCTCACAGCTCTGGAAAGCGAAGAGCCCGCCCGCAGAAATGCGCGTCGGAGTCTAGTGGCTCAGCGAGCCATTCCTGCCGGACAGGTGATTACCCGCGAAGACCTTACCTGGAAACGACCGGCCCACGGAGTGAGCCCTCGAGATATAGATCAGGTAGTGGGCAAGAAAGCTGTTCGGGCCATCAACGAAGATGACATCATTAAGTGGAATATGCTGGAGCTCTGATGCAACAGGAGCTAGAGACATATTTCGACCGACTATGGCCTATTTGCAGATCCGTTACCGGTAATGGACTCCGTGAGAGCTTGCACATTCTTCGTGAACTCGTTCCTATGGAATTGGTGGAGGTTCCCACAGGAACTACCTGTTTCGACTGGACCGTACCGCGCGAATGGAACATTCGGGACGCCTGGATTGAAACTCCCGACGGACGCAGAATTGCGCAATTCAAAGAGCACAATCTACACATTGTCAATTACAGCATTCCCGTAAATGCTGAGATGGATTTTGAGGAACTGGATAAGCATTTGCATACCATTCCCGAACTTCCCGATGCCATTCCTTACATCACGAGTTACTACGCCGATCGATGGGGATTTTGTCTGACACACAATGAATACCGTGATCTTCCCCGCAACGGAACGTACAAGGTATTCATTGACAGCACATTAGAACCCGGTAGTCTGACTTATGGCGAAGCTGTTTTGAAAGGCAGTTCCGACCGTGAGATACTGTTCTCAACTTACGTATGCCATCCAAGTATGGCCAATAACGAGCTGAGTGGTCCGTTATGCCAGGCATTTCTGTATAAGGCATTAAGCCAAATGGAAAATCGTCGGTACACCTATCGGTTTGTATTCGCCCCGGAAACAATTGGGGTGATAGCGTATCTGAGTCAGATGGGCACGCATTTAATGAATCACCTGGATGCCGGCTACGTTTTGACCTGTTGCGGAGACCCAGGAGATTTTACCTACAAACGGTCCAAACAAAAAACCGCATTGTGCGATCGTGTAGCTGAACACGCACTGCAATACAGCGATCGGAGACATCGCGTAATTCCATTTGCCGTAGGCGGAAGCGATGAGCGACAGTACTGCTCTCCCGGATTCAATTTACCCGTAGGGTCAATAATTCGTTCAAAATACCAGGAGTACAAAGAATACCACACTTCACTCGACAATAAGGAATTCATCTCCTTCGCTGCCATGGAGGAGACCGTTGAATTACTCACCGAAATGGTCCGTATTCTTGAATTGAACGAATGCTACGAAAATACAGTACAGTTCTGTGAACCACAATTGGGAAAAAGAGGGCTGTATCCCAACCATGTGAACCCAACCTTTAACCGTGAAGCACTGCACAACTTGCTTCACCTTCTGAGTTTTGCCGATGGCAAAACCGACTTGATCGACATTGCCGAAGCTCGCAATCGTTACGCACTTGTATTTGAAGAGGCCATTGCATCTTGCCGGGAAAAGGACATTATTCAATAATTGATTTATGGAGTACGCTTCTTTTTCCGAACTGAACCAACACTTTCGCGAAAAGTTGCAGGATACCGAGGTCTATTCCACAACCCATCACTCCTTTCTAAAGCCCTTTCAACATGCCCTGAGCTATGCTTACAATCGAGTAGACACCAAGCTCATTGCGCACCGTTTCCATTTGCCTTTATGGCTGCTTCGTGTGCTATTCTACCTGAAATCCTTCATGGCTGCTTCTGCGCCCAAACCACGGTTGAAGCGCTTTGTCGTACTGGAAGGAGGACGATATGTGACAACCAAAGAGGGCAAAACCATCAGCTCTTATTTTGACAAAATTTTGCGTGTGCTGCCCCACGGAGAAGTCACCACACTACTTTCTTCCCATGATACGCCACTTGACTATGTCGATATAGACCTCAAAACGCTCAACGGACTCCGCAACCGCCCATTGTCAGCCCGAAGCTGCGCCATGTTCCGCGACATTGTTCAGGTGCTCGACAAAGCACGAAAATCGGGGCAGTTCACTGACTATGAATTGCAACACATTGCCTCCCAGCTGCACGTTTTCTTTGAAGATTTTCGGTTTTTCGACCAATTGTTGACCGGCTCGGAAGTGAAGGTATTTCTATTCGAAAACCATTACCACCGCGAAGGGATGATCGCCGCGATTCAGGCTCACAATGCCCGGGCTGTGGAAATCCAACACGGCTTGATTGCCCGCAACGATTTGTACTACGTATATGACGATTATGTGAAGCCGATAGCGGCAAAGGCCTTTTTTCCTGACCATCTCCTCACGTTTGGCGCCTATTGGAGGGATCTTGTTCTGGAAGGGGCTGAGCACCCTGCGTCTCACGTGCATTGCGTGGGGGATTACACTTCATTTTCCTTCGATGCTCATCCGGAGATTCGGAAGGAAAAAATCCTCTTCATCACTTCGCAAAAAAACATGGCTTCGGACTATATCCAATACATCCGACACCTTGCAGATTTACGTAAGAAGCTGCACAACGAATGGAAAATACTGGTCAAATTGCATCCGGCCGAGCCTCAGTCGCATCTCTACCATGAGGCATTTGACGATGATCCACAAGTTGATTTGGTGGGTTCCGAAGTGGATCTTCATGAGGCATTCGCCAAATGTTCAATTCACCTGAGTATCTATAGCACAACTCTTTTTGACGCCATTGGACATGACCTCATCAATGTGTCCCTACAACAGTTTTCGCCTTCTGCAGACTATGCGCGGGATATGGTTAGCGATCGCATTGCGCACCCCATTGAGTTTAGCGATGATCCATTTGCCCTTGTGGCAGAAGAACTTCCTCAAACTTTGCGCGAAAGGAGTGAATTGTACGACACATTTAATGAAGAGCGTTTCCTGGAAATCCTCACCGGACATCGTGGAATGTAAATGTGAAGATTAACCGATATTTGCCCAAAAATCAGGCAGCAGCATGCTCAAGTTTATCCTCCGTGAATCGATTTTGTACACCCTGGCGAATTACACGGCGGTAATTGCAAACCTGTTCATTACTCCGCTCATCACCCCCATGTTGCAGCCCGAGGATTATGCCATTCTGGCCTTGTTCCACGCGGTTGGTGGAGCTATATCCCCCTTGGGAAATCTGGGATTGATTTTTCTGTTTCAAACATCTTTTTTCAAGGATAAAGAAAACTGGAAATCGCGCTGGAAGGACTACCTCGGCTTTCTGCATGTGTACCGCATTTTGTACATGCTGATGATTGTAGGTGCCTTGATTGCCGTGTTGCACAACGATATTCCACGTGAAAATTGGTTGGAGGTAGGCCTTCTGATTATCATACCCATTGTTTTTCTCGACATGGTGCGTGTTATTGGAATGCGCCTTTGCCAATGGCAGCACAATCACCGTAAAGTGCACATAACTACGGCCGTCTCAGGTCTTTCGGCAGCGCTGGTATCACTGTATACCATACGGTACCTGAATATGGGATATATAGGATGGTTTTACAGCTTGTTTACGGCTGCATTTATACAGTTCATTTTCTACGCTTATATCCTGTTTGTCAAGGAAAAGCTATACCCCAACTTTTACTTTCCCATCCGTTTCATGCGCGAACGCCTGAAAGTGGCACTACCCATGGTTCCGCACCAGTCCTCGGCATTCCTCCTCGATACATCCGATCGATTGATGATGAAGTTCATGAACGTTTCCATGTCGAATATCGGACTGTACAGTATTGCCTATAGTTTTGGTCTGTATTTCAACAATTTCAACGGTCAGATCACCACGGTACTGTCGCCTATCTATTTTCAAATTCACGGTGAGAACAAGCCGGAGGGACCCGGTATTATTCGGGGTATGACATGGATTTGGCTGGCAATTGTCTTGGTAGGTGGTTTTTTATTATCGATATGGACCAAAGAGCTATTTCATTTCCTGTATCGTAACGACGAACTGAATGTGGCTTACCCCTACTCTATTTTCATCATTATGGCACTTTGCTACAAGCCCATGTACTCGGCATGTATGAATAAGGTCATATTCGAAGAGAAGACCAAAGCAATGCTGAAAATAAGTCTGGTTGGAGGCATCATCAACGTCATCCTCAATTTAATTCTCATTCCAATCTATGGATTCGAGGCCGCTATTTTCACGACGTTTTTCAGCTATATGTACATTGGCTTCTCGGGGTTTTATCTTAAAGGTGTGAAGGAACACATCACCCTGAATTACCGACCCATGCTGGCACTTTCAGCCATTATTGGGGCTTCTTTCCTAGCCTATTACTGCGTAGAGTTGGCGATGTGGTATAAAGTTGGGATTTCTGTCTTGGTGGTTATGTTCTGTGTGGTGGCCTATTTCAAGAAAGGCCGACAACTGGTAAAGTTGGTCAATTCATACAAAGTCAGGCCTGACCAGGCTTAACACGGCTTTCTTTTCATGATCAAAGCATGTATCAGCTATCTGTTTAGAGAGGCGTTCCGTGGATCAGCATTCCACTTAATAATAACCCAACCCCTTCAACCCCAGACTGTACCGATCGTCCAGTTGTCGATTGGAGTCGGCATGCATGGCCATGATGGCTTCTCGATGTTTCTCAGAGACAGCTTTTCCCTTCCGGTAAAAGACCTTGTCAAATCCACCCTGAACAAGAGTCCTGACGCTTATTTTACTCGACAAGATCAGCAAAGCACCTGCCCACTTGTGGTTTTCGTGCTTTTGGAGAAGCCATTTTCGTCCGGGCATTTCGGGAATAAGTCCAAACCCACTCATCTCCGAACCTCCAATGAAGCGATTGAGGAATCTACTGAGGTAAATCCCGGACAAACTGATGCTTTTGTTTACCGAACCCGATTGCTCAAAGCCTTCCCAAGGAATAGAGTCGCGATTCAGCCATTGCGCCAGTAAGCCGTAAAATCTGGCTTTGTCACGAACCATAAGCTCGTAGGGAATTAGGGTAATGTTGTCTCGGCCAAAGGTTTGTTCCAGACTCTTCACCACCTTGAGGTAATCCAATTCCTTCACATCAAGGGTAACCCCATTCTTGAAGGTAAATTCACCATACTCACCCTTTGTAAAATTCAAGAACCGATTTACACCTTGTACCCCACCGGTTTGAATATGCTGACGGTAGAGCGATTCTACATAATCATCTTGCTTGCGCAGTGTTACCAACACCCGCGCACGAGGTAAGTCGTGAGCCAATTTATTCAGGATCTGTCCGCCATTGCTGTAATTATGGAACGGGCTCCCCATCAAGTCTTCCCGACTGATCAGGATCCCATCCCCAGGTACTTCAGGACATTCCCATTGAGTAAGATCAAAAGGGCTGCGAGAGTTCATGTCCCAGATGTACTTCAGCCATTTGGCGTCGCTGGCATAGTAGGTCACCCCCTGCAACTGAGGAAAAACAGTAGCCTGAAGAAACGAGGTTCCGGTTTTGAACAAACCGATATGCAGGTAAACGGGAGGTGTCTCCATGTACGTGAATTGCGGCCGAAATTACTACAATTGTTTGACTAATTCTCGCCACCGCGACGGTGTTCCCATGTGATCTTTGTTTATTTGCACTCACAATCAGCCATGACTAAAAATCCCAATATCGTTCCCCACAATCACCACCTTACCCGGTCGGACCGCGAGCAATTGCTTGGCCAGAGAGGCAAGGTGATTTGGTTCACCGGGTTGTCGGGTTCAGGAAAATCCACCATTGCCGGCGAGGTGGCCAGGCTCTGGCACAACGATGAAAAATATACTGCGATTCTCGACGGGGATAACATCCGCACAGGCTTAAACAGCGATTTGGGATTCACCGAAAACGACCGCAATGAGAACCTGCGTAGAATTGCCCACGTAGCTCATCTCATGGCTGAAAATGGAGCCTTGGTGCTTTGTGCTTTTATCAGTCCGGTAAATGCCGATCGCGATCTGATCACACGTATTATTGGACGTGAAAACATCCTGTGGGTGTACGTTGATTGTCCGCTGGAAGTATGCGAATCGCGCGACCCAAAAGGGCTCTATGAAAAAGCGCGTTCCGGAAAAATTCCTCACTTCACGGGTATCAGTGCGCCATTTGAAGCGCCGATCAATCCTGATTTCACGGCACGGGCTTCCGAGCAAACTGCCGAGGAAATCGCCAAGGAAATAATAGCTAATTTTGCGCCCCAAATCCGGCTGTAATGCAAAACTACAACCTCAACCATCTGGAACAACTCGAAGCCGAGGCGATACATGTGTTGCGTGAAACCGCGGCGCAGTTCGACAATCCGAGTATCCTGTTTTCGGGGGGAAAGGACTCCATTGTAGCCACACATTTGGCGTGGAAGGCATTTTACCCCGCGTCCATTCCATTTCCATTGGTGCATATCGACACCGGGCACAATTTTCCGGAAACCATTTCCTTTCGGGATGAAATGGTGGCCCGACTCGGAGCAAAGCTCGTTGTGGGCAGTGTAGAAAAAACCATTCGAGAAGGACGTGTAGCTGAAGAAAAGGGCCACAATGCAAGCCGCAACATTGCACAAACGACTACGCTTATCGAAACCATCGAAGGGCATCAGTACGACGCGTGTATTGGGGGTGGAAGGAGAGACGAGGAAAAAGCTCGTGCCAAGGAGCGCTTCTTTTCCCACCGTGACGAGTTCAGTCAGTGGAACCCAAAAAATCAGCGACCAGAATTGTGGTCGATATATAATGGTCACAAGCAATTTGGAGAGCACTTCAGGGTGTTTCCCATTTCAAATTGGACCGAAATGGATATTTGGCAATATATCCTGCAAGAACAAATTGAAATTCCATCGCTATACTTTGCTCACGAGCGCGATTGCGTGGTTCGAAATGGCGTTATTCTCGCCTACAGCGAGTACCTCACGCTGAAACCCGATGAACGCGTAGAACGCATGAAGGTTCGATTCCGTACGCTCGGTGATCTCACCATTACGGGAGCTATTGAATCGGAGGCTGACACCTTGGAAAAGGTGATTGCAGAAGTAGCAGCAATGCGCGCCACAGAGCGCGGCAATCGGGCCGACGACCGTCGTTCCGAAACCGCAATGGAAGATCGTAAAAGGGAGGGCTATTTCTAATGGATTTGGTACGTTTCATAACCGCAGGAAGTGTTGACGACGGCAAAAGCACGTTGATTGGACGACTGTTGTACGACAGCAAATCCATCTTCGAGGATCAACTCGATCATGTAGCTAAAGCTTCTGAAAAGAAAGGACTTGCCCATGTCGACCTCGCGCTGTTAACCGATGGATTACGCGATGAACGTGAGCAAGGTATTACCATTGACGTAGCGTATCGCTATTTTGCCACGCCCAAGCGCAAGTTCATCATTGCCGACTGTCCGGGCCATATCCAGTACACCCGCAATATGGTTACCGGAGCATCAACAGCCAACGTGGCGTTGATCCTGGTGGATGCACGAAATGGCCTCACAGAACAAACCCACCGACACAGCTTTATTGCTTCTCTGTTGCAGATTCCTCACCTCATCATCTGCATCAATAAGATGGATTTGGTGAACTACGACCAACAGGTCTATGACCAGATTGTTGAGGATTACCGAAACTTTGCCGCCAAGCTGGAAGTTCGCGATATTCAGTTTGTTCCGGTCTCAGCGCTGCATGGCGACAATATCGTTGAACCTTCCACCAATATGGATTGGTACCGGGGGTCAACCTTGCTGTACACTTTGGAAAATTGCCATGTAAGTTCAGATCAGAACATGGTGGATTGTCGTTTCCCGGTGCAAACCGTCCTTCGTCCGAAAAGCGATGAATTCCACGACTACCGCGGTTATGCCGGCAGGGTGGCCGGAGGGATTTTCAAACCCGGAGATGAAGTGGTAGCATTGCCATCAGGATTCACAAGCAAGATTTCCCGTATCTCACTGGCAGGTAAGGAAGTGGAAGAAGCATTCCCTCCGATGTCTGTGGCCATTGAATTGGAAGATGATATTGACGTAAGTCGGGGCGACATGCTTGCCCGCCTCAATAATCAACCTACCGCTGCGCAGGATATCGATGCTATCATTTGCTGGCTGAGCGACAAGCCTATGGTTCCGCGCACAAAATTCATTATCAAGCACACCAGTCGAGAGGCTCGTGCCATGGTCAAAGAAGTGAATTACACACTGGATATCAACACTTTACACCGGCAAGAAGGAGAACAGGATATTCAAATGAACGACATTGCGCGGGTTCAGCTTAGAACGACCTCACCGCTTTTTATCGATCCTTATAATAAGAATCGCACTACCGGTGCATTCATTCTCATCGACCCTGTTTCACTCAACACCGTTGCAGCCGGAGTGATTAAATCGTAGCCGTTCCAAAAGGAAGTGGTATTTTTGCTGCATCGGAGATCAAATGTGCGATTATGAACCTTGACCTTAACGGGAAGTCTATTCTCATCACCGGGGGTACCGGATCACTTGGACAAAAACTTACGGAACAAATTCTCGAGCGCTGGCCGGGGGTTCGCCGACTGGTTATTTTCAGTCGCGATGAGCAAAAGCAGTTCCAGATGAACATGAAATGGCCCGAAAACGAATACAAGGCCATCCGTTATTTTGTGGGCGATGTTCGCGACTATGACCGCTTGGTTCGGGCTATGCAGGGAATCGAATATGTGATTCATGCTGCGGCTATGAAACACGTACATATTGCGGAATACAACCCCATGGAATGTGTGAAGACCAATGTACTTGGTGCAGAGAACGTCATTAATGCATGTATGGAAACAGGTGTCAAGAACGTAGTGGCTTTGTCGACTGATAAGGCGGCAGCTCCCATCAACCTGTATGGCGCCACCAAACTTTGTTCCGATAAGCTGTTCATTGCCGCCAATAACATCAAAGGCTGGAACCCCATTAAGTTTTCGGTGGTTCGCTACGGCAATGTTATGGGCTCAAATGGCTCTGTGATTCCATTTTTCCTGAACAAGCGTAAGGAAGGTAAGTTGCCCATCACCGACCCCAATATGACGCGATTCAACATCTCGCTTCAGGGCGGTGTGGATATGGTTTTTCATGCCATGGCCAATGCCTGGGGTGGTGAAATCTTTGTCCCCAAAATCCCTTCTTACCGCATCACCGATGTGGCTCAAGCTGTGGGTCCGGAGTGTGAACATCCCGTAATTGGCATTCGTCCGGGCGAGAAAGTTCATGAAGAGATGATTACGGCACCTGATTCTTTCACCACCTACGATTTGGGAAAATACTATGTCATTTTACCCCAACAGCCTGTGTGGAACATGAAGGAATTCATTGAAAAACACAGCGCCATAAAAGTCGAGGAAGGATTCAACTACAACAGCGGCACCAATGATGAATGGGTAGGAGTTGAAGAACTCCGCGACCTTATTCGCGAACACGTCGACCCCAATTTCAAAGTGGAGCAACATGCATAAAGCCATTCCGTACGGCCGGCAAAACATTACGCAGGCCGACATTGACGCGGTAACAGCAGCTTTACAACATGATTTTTTAACTCAAGGCCCTCGTATTGAGGAATTTGAGGAGGCATTCGCCAAATATGTGGGCGCTCAATTTGCCGTTGCCGTGAACAACGGAACAACTGCCCTGCACCTCGCGTACATAGCTGCCGGATGCGGCGAGGGCGATCGCATGATTACCACTCCGATCACATTTGCAGCTACGGCCAATGCCGCTTTATATACCGGAGCACAGGTTACATTGGCCGATGTAGATCCCAATACCGCACTGATCGATCTCGATCAGGTTGAAAATCTACTCAACACACACCCGCGTGGAACCTTCAAGGCACTCACTCCTGTTGACCTCGCCGGATTACCGGTGGATATGGAGCGCTGTCGCCATTTGGCGGATGCCTACAACTTGATTCTCATCGAGGACGCATGCCACGCTCCGGGAGGAAGTTTTACCGATTCCAAAGGACAACTGCACCGCTGCGGTGATGGATCTCTGGCCGATTTCACCATTTTCTCTTTCCATCCTGTGAAGCATATCGCGTGCGGTGAGGGCGGTATGATTACCACCAACAATCCCGAATATGCCCAACGCTTGCGCACGCTTCGCACCCATGGCATTACGCGGGAAAACATGCGCGAAAACCACGGCGGATGGTATTATGAAATGGTAGAACTGGGCTACAATTATCGCATTACCGACATCCAATGTGCACTGGGAACCAGTCAGTTGAAACGCGCTGATGAGGGCATTGAACAACGCAGGAGAATCGCAGCACGGTATGATAGAGCATTTGACGGA
>JAGQVX010000057.1 GCA_020437755.1 Flavobacteriales bacterium | reverse complement strand
AAAGCAGGATGTGGGTCAGCAGTATAAACAAATAAAGCCCTTTCATGAAGCCTTCTCCTCCGTACGATGTACTGGGACTCGTGAGGTGATAGGCTACATAGCTCACTAAAAACAGCGCGGAGAGAACAAGTGCCAGGGTCATCAACCGGCGATGAAGGATTACCTTCTTATTCTTGATCGCCAGCAAAGCACCAATCAATACCAGGAAAGTAGTTCCATTGATCAACGCGTTTAACCCGGGCAAGTTATTGAGGAACGATCGAAGCTCAGGCGAAATATTGTCTGGAGCAGGGAGCAAATAAAGAACAGCTACAACAATTGGAATGGCAATCGATACAGCTACGATTAACCCTTTGTAAGACTTGGTTTGTGGTGTGGTTTGGGTCATGGTGTGTGGTTCAACAGTTTCAATAAATCCTTGTACATTGAGTCTACTTCGATGGTCGAAGTGCCATCATAATATCCCCGGATGTGCATTTGTTCATCAATAAGGGCAAACTGGTCGGTATGGAAGAATCCCCCGGCTGCGGTGTCACTCTCGAATGCCGTCACAAGATATCCCTCTTCAGCTTGGTAATACAATGCATCTTTCTTGCCGGTCACAAAATTCCAATACCGGGTGTCGGCATCCAGGCGATCTGCATATGCGCGCAAAGCTTCAACAGTATCTCGTGTGGGGTCAACCGTATGAGAAAGGATCAATACCGTGCCCAGCAGACTGTCGGCCTTGAGACGGTCCTGAACACGGGCTAGTTGCGAACTTAAAATGGGACAAATGCTAGGGCAGTTGCCAAAGAAAAAATCGGCGATGTAGACATGTCCCTCATAGTCACGATGAGAAATCACCTCGCCATCCTGATTGGTGAAACTGAATCGAGGAACTGTATATAGGACTGTATCAAGAACAGAGGCACCATTCAACTCACGTTCTACAACCTCCATAGGGCCATAGAAAGGAAGTTCTTCGCTGGTTGGTGGATCCGGTTCACAACCCATCAACACAGGAATCAGAAAAAGGAACAGGAATCTAATGTCCATTTGCATTACGCGCTGCCGCCGCTTTAATGTCGTGTTCTTTCTTGAGAAGAGCGATGTCTTCTACTACATCTTTCATGGCATCAGGTAGAGAGGCATTGTACCGACCCCGAATGTGCTTGTCAAAGTCCACCAGATAAAACGTAGCGATATTATCGGATGTGTCGCGCTGAATGAAACCATCACTCATAAGTGATCGTATGTCGCCTTCATCTCCCGTAAGAAACTGCCACTTGTCTGTGGCAATATTGTACTTAATGTTTTGTGTCACGTATTCGTTCAACACCTGAGGGGTGTCATGTGTCGGATTCAACGTGAGACATAGTATCCCTATGTCCTTCTCTTCGCGATAGCGATAGTTGGGCCATAACAATTGCTTGGTTGCGTCCAGCACAAACTCGCCATCAGTAGCGAAGAAAGCAACAAGCCAAATCTTACCATCGAGACTATCTCGGGTAAACGTGTTGCCGAGATGATTGGTCAATCGAAAATCGGGTAACCCATGGATAGTATCCCAATTGATACTTGCACCCAATGCTATCTCATGCACTCCTTGCTCATCGAGATAGGGGAGGGTATTGAATTTGTGCTTACTGCCTTTAGCAAAAAGGAGGAGCAGAGCGATAGGAAATAAAAAAAGTACACCGGTAAGAACGATGTACTTTTTAATCTTTTTATTTGAAGACATTGCTATTCAGCGACTTGTTCAATGACTGTGTCAGGTGTTCTGAGGTCAAGCACAGAGTTTCCTTCTGTCAGTCCGATGAAAATCAGGTAAAGAATAAAAATGAAGTACGGGATGATGATAAAGTTGCGCAGATTCTTGCGCTCATCTCCAAGGTGCATAAATGTCATTACGATGTACCCGGCTTTCACCATGGTCAAAAGAATGAACGCCCACTTGGTCATTTCCCAGCCAATAGTATCGGCACGCTTGATGAAAACCCCCATCATTACTTCTACGAAGGTTATAGCCGTCAACAACAACGTAACAAATACAATCTTCTTGCGAATCTTTACGCCGTCCTCTTCACTGTGGTGTGCATCAAGGGCGTATTGGTCGTTTACTATGAGATCATCTCTTTCCATAGGAATTCTTTATTACGTGGTATTAGACTAGATAGAAGAAGGTAAATACGAATACCCATACAAGGTCTACGAAGTGCCAGTACAAGCCAATCTTCTCAACCATTTCGTAGTGTCCGCGCTTTTCAAATACACCTTTGATCACCATGAGGAAAACAATGATGTTGATCAACACCCCACTGAAAACGTGGAATCCGTGAAAACCGGTTACAAAGAAGAAGAAGTTGGCATATTGCTGCGGACCATATTCATTTTCTGAAAGGTTCGCACCAAATACTTCCGTGTCTTCACCTTTGTGCTTCCATATTTTCTCTAACTCAGCTCCCTGAACAAATGCTTTGTTCTCAGTGTACTTGTTGAGGATGAGGATTTCAGGCTTGAGGTTTTCAAGACTCACATGAGCGTCTTCTCCATGACCTTCTCCTTCTGCTTCATGTCCATGAGCTTCATGACCATGTGCATCGTGACCTTCATCGGCGTGATCACCTGCATGCATGGCATGCTCGTACTCGTGCCCAAAGTCTCCATCGAAGAATACCATGTCGTCATCCTTCAAGGTAAAGGTCATGGTTTCTCCGGGACTGCTGGGAGATCCTAGTGTAGCGGTAACGGTTACTTCGCCCGCCACCTTAAATGCACCTCCTGATCCGTGGATGAAGTGAGACCACTCCCAGGCCTGTGAACCCAGGAAGAAAAAGCCTCCTACAATAGTCCATCCCAACCATCGCACTACTCCGGGCTTATGATTTCGGTGTCCGGCTTCTACGGCCAATACCATGGTTACCGACGACACAATCAGAATGAAGGTCATCAAGGCCACATACATCAGCGGATAGCCGGAACCCAAAACGGGCATTCCTTCAAAAACCTGCTCGCCAATAGGCCATGGGAAAATTACTTCGTGTCGTGAAACACCATAGGCAATAAGCAGTCCCCCAAATGTCAATGCATCTGACACCAGGAAGTACCACATCATCATCTTACCGTAGGTAACACCGAAAGGGGAACGACCTCCTCCCCATAGTTCCTTCTTCGGAATATCTTTTTCAGCTGCTCCAGCCATAGTCTTGAAAAATTTGCTGCAAGTTTAATGAATTACGAATAAAAAGACGAATAAATAAATCCACAGCAGACCCATGAAATGCCAATAGGTGCCGTTGACTCTTAGTCGCACGTGATCCCGTTCATTGATTACTCCTTTGCCAATTCGTCTCAAATTCACAGCTATGTATATGAGACCCAGCAACAAGTGGGCAATGTGAACGAATATCAGCACTACGAGAAAATGTCCCGCAAGGTTGCTCTGCTTTAATATGGTATTGGTGATAGGATTGGTGTGGAATTCATCATCTGCAGCATAATACTCACCATTAAGGTACTGCACCTTTGCGCCATCTTTATGGATCCAGAAATCTGAACCATATTTCCCGGTAATATCCTCTAATTTATTGCCTGAATACAACTCCTGACCGCTTTCAGAGAGATAGGTTGTAAAGCCCATCCCCATTTCAGAAAGAGCATGCCAGCCTTCATACTGTGAAATACTAAACCCAATTCCCAATACCAGCGTCAAGGCCAGCATGAACTGTGATCGGCCCTTATTGCCTCGCTTCATGGATTGTACCGACAAATACATGGTGAGCGAGGACAGAAGCACCAGGGCAATAGAAACGTACATCGCAGTTGGAGGCACAATGTGAACCATGTACGTTCCCGCAGCCATTACGATGTAGCCACTTGTGAATCCGGCAAACATCATCACAACGGCGAACAGTATAAAGTACATCAGCATCTTCTTCGTGCGCTCCCTCGTTTCCGGGGTCACGTCGCGAAATACATCTTCCTGATTGCTTTGTTGTGATTCCATACTCAAAGTTGAGGTGTTCATCAGGTTATAAGGTTCCTAGTACATAAAGTATTTGCACTACCGGCAAATAGGCAAACGAAGCAAACATCAATGCCCTGGCCGACTGGTCGTCACAGCGTTGATAAAGCTTCCAGGCATACCATGCGAAAATGATCCCACATACAATCGTCAATATACCGCTGATGTTGCCAATCATTGGTGCAGATTGAGGGAAAACCCACGGTAGCATGCTTACCGGTATCAAAAACAAGGTGTACATGAATATCTGAAAGGCAGTGCGCTTGGTTTTGCCCTCACGTAGAGGCAACAGGCGATAGCCGGCCCTTTCATAATCTTCGTTCGCTACCCAGGCAATAGCCCAAAAATGAGGAAACTGCCACATGAATTGCATGGCAAACAGGGCGCCGGGTTCTACTCCAAAGGTGCCCGTTGCCGCAATGTATCCCAGCATGGGCGGGATTGCTCCCGGAAAGGCACCAACAAATACGGCCAAAGCAGATTTCTGCTTCAATGGGGTATACAGAAATACGTAAGAAAACAGGGCTAGTAACCCCAAAATCCCACTTAATGGATTCAAGCCAACCCACAAAATGGCAATGCCTCCCACTCCCGCTATTACGGCGTAGACAATGGCTTCGGTTACCGACATCCTTCCGGTTGGAAGCGGACGATTCATCGTGCGCTTCATCAACCGATCATTGTTGCGCTCCCATACTTGGTTCAACGCATTTGATGCACCGGTCAATAAAAATCCGCCTAAACTCAACAGCAACACGGTCAACCAGGAAAACTCCTCGGCGCCAATGAGATAACCCAATATGGACGAGAAAACCACAAGTGATGCCAGGCGCAACTTGAACAGTTCGCTGATATCCTGGACTTTGGTTCGATTTGCTGCTATAGAGATACTGTCTGTGGGCTTCATGTAGTCCCTGACTTTTCGGGCGCAAAGGTACAGGAAAATTGAGTTCAGACTGGGTTTGGGGAAAAGTTTAGAGGAATTCTAAACTAAGGAGGGAAGTCTTATAGAAGTGCAATGCCGGATGTGGGAGAATTCCTACTGTTTCCTCAGACAAATTACTGATTGCTATCTGGAGAAATTCATGTCCTTTCGTGATGCCGGGCTGTGAATCCTTTGGAATTCGTACATTTAATACATTGATGATGAAATGTGATGACGGGTTATGATTGGTTCACAGTATTTCTGGTCGCAGGAAATAACCTCAAAACTATTCGTCATGAACAGGTATATCAAAGACTTCGGCTCTCTGGAGCAACGCCACATGATGCTGATCAAAAATCAGTATCCAAAAGGATTCACAGAACGTGATGTGGTTTCATTAAAAACTGCAAAAGGATCGTACCTCAATGCCCTGGAGGTGCACACGGCCGATGCTATTTATCTCGTGAAAATTAGTCAGGCGCTTCTCGAACACTTTGAAGATGAAGAGTCTTTTGAAGTCGGTGCCGACCGAGAAATTGACCTGGCCGCCGAACTGGATTCGGAGTATCTCGAAGACTAAATCCACTCAGCCTCGGTTCGTTTCAAGGGTAGCTCGGAATAGGGTAAAAGGAAATGCCTAGTCCTCAACCTGCAATTTGAACCCTACTCCGTGGATATTCACTATGGAAATTCGAGGGTCCGATCCCAGGTATTTGCGCAACTTGGTAATGAACACATCCATGCTGCGTCCCACAAAATAGCTGTCATCACCCCACACCATATTCGCAATAATCTCTCGTTCAAGGACTTTGTCGGTGTGCTGACACAACAGCTTCAGGATTTCAGATTCTTTTTTAGTGAGTTGTCGCTCTTCACTTTGATACTTCAGCGTAAAGTTGTCGCTGTCGAATTGATACGCGCCTACTTCGTAAACAGCCGAGCTATCGGTGCTCTCTTCCTCCTTTTGACTGCGCTTTAGAATGGCCTTGACACGCAACAGGAATTCTTCGGAGTCAAAGGGTTTGGTGATGTAATCGTCTGCTCCGATGCGCAAGCCCTCCACACGATCCTCCGTCATCGACTTCGCGGTCAGAAAAATCAGTGGAATGTGAGCGTTGATCTTTCGAATGTCACGGGCCAATGAGAAGCCGTCCTTCTTGGGCATCATCACATCGAGAATACACAGGTCATAGTCTTCTTGGTTAAACTGCATCAACCCCTCCTTACCGTCTTTGCGCAAATGGACTTTGTATCCCTCTACTTTTAGCAAGTCCTGAATGACAAATCCTAAATTATCGTCATCCTCAACCAGTAAGATCTTTGCGCTATTGCTCATGTTGTTCGCGTTTTAAAAATACCTTAAAAGTACTTCCCTTTCCGGGTGTACTCTCGAGTTCAATTTTTCCCTGATGCGCGCGCACAATCGTGTACACATAATACAAGCCCAACCCGAACCCTTTTACATTGTGAACATTTCCGGTGGGTACTCTATAAAACTTCTCAAATATATTGGACTGATGCTTCTTGTCTATCCCTATCCCATGATCCTGAACCGATAATACAACCCACCCTTGCTGCGCCGTCAACGAAACATCAATTGCTGGGGCGCCTTCAGCATACTTGCAGGCATTGTCCAGTAAATTGTACACAATATTGGTTATATGTACTCGGTCTCCACGAACCATCAACGGGTCCGACACTTGTGCCATGGAAAGCGTGCCTCCCTTTTCACCCACCTTAACGCCATACGTGCTGCACGCCTTGGACACAATGTCCTGCATGTCCAGCCGTTCCGATTTAATGTCCACCTTGTCGGGTGATAGCGACGCCAACTGCAACACCTTGTCCACCTGGGTCTTCAGTCGGTTGTTTTCGTTCTCAATGATCTGCGCATAGCGATGAAGCCGCTCCGGATCTTCAACAATATTATCCTTCAACAACACCCCCGCCGACACTCCAATGGTACTGATGGGGGTCTTTAGCTCATGGGTCATATTGTTGATGAAATCAGTCTTGACTTCCGACAATCGCTTCTGCTTGAGAATAATGTAAATGGTGTAGGCGAAGAAAATCACAATGACCAGTATGACAAAACTGCTGAATAGCCAAAAATCCATTTGCCTCACAATAATCCCGGTCTTGCTGGGGAAGTAGATCCCAAAATAGTGTCCGTCCTTATCGAATTTCTTCTGAATGGACACATCCGCTTGTTCAGCATGCACGATTTCATCTTCAAAATTCACTTTCCCTCCAAAAACAATGGAGTCGTTGAAGCAGTCGTAAATTCCGTACTCAAAATCCTCTTGCAAGTTGCTGGCCTGAAACTCTTCGCGCAACAACGTTTCCAGGAGGTATGGGTGGAGGGTATCATTGATATTGGCCACAAAAAACGAACTGGAAACCTGCTCCACGGGTTCTACTATCGAGCTGTCTTCATTCAAAGCCATAATGCGCTGCACTACACTCGACATAGCAATTGAAACCCGGTCGTTGAATTCTTTTTCCTGCATGCTGTAGGCCCTGCGTACCCAGTATGATTGGGTAACAATGATCCCGGTTAGGGAAACAATGGCCATGATGATTACTATGTTGATCGTACTCCGATTCACGCTGTCAAATTTAAACGTATTCTTGTCCCTGCAAATCGGGTTAACATTAGATTAACAGCATGAGGCAATACTCCATCTTCGTCTTTGTTTTGTCCATAATTTGGTTCTTTTCATGCCATTCGGCAAATGTTGAATCTGTCAAAAGGTTTGAATTGCAGTGTACCGATTCGGCCGCCTATCGTGTTTTGGCCGCAGAATACGGTCATTCATGGGAGTGCTACAGCTACGAGAGCCATGCGGTATTTCAAATAAACCGCCTTCACGATACCATAGTGGAATACCGCTTCCCCGATTCCACCATTGTACTGCATCTGACCGAAGATCGTCGGGTAACAAAACATACACTTCAGCCGGGAGAGAGCGAGTATGCTTCGATCCGATTGGCAGAGGAGGCAGTCAAAGATAGCTTAGGTCGCAGATGGGTGACACTGCGCGACCCGGACCTCTCTCTGGTCTGGACTTTTGAACTGGGCAAATCCGGCATTTGGCGAATGCCTTATGCTCTTCCTTATGAAGGAACTGTGACCGGTGTTCATGGTTCACTTGGAAATGCAGCCTTTACTTATATTTCCCATGACTTTGACGCACTGCCAACCCACTTTCCGGAGCCCGAGAAGGACTCCCTCCTGGACGTTTTCACGCTGTGGCCGGCGTACGACAATACGAACCTGCTCGTGTATTCGCAGATAACCGGGAAGGATATTTTCTCAGATAGCATTCAAATTGATTCGGCCAGGGTTGTCGTTGTGCAAGATAAAGCAGTTATGGATACCCTCGAGTTGGGTGCTGATAACCACCTAAGTCTGGAACTGCCTCTACAGTATGACTATCATTTGATCTATGAAGCGCCCGGATTTGCTCGAAAAGAGGTTTGGATCGATACACGAAATATCGAATTCAGCGCTGCCAATGGCGGATTTCTGATGGATTTGGATATCTCGTTGCAAAAGGCTGTTGAAGGCCTGGACCTTTCTGTGTTCGACGAACCTGTGGGAAAGGCCAGGTACAATCATTCCACCGAGAACATCGAATTCGACCTGAAGTTTACGCAAAACCGCATGGATCAAATCGAAGGTGCGCTGGACTCACAAGCTCATTAACTCTTTAAATTTACTGGCTTGTCTGCGCGATACTTCTACTGTGGTGTCGTCCTTTAACGTGAGTCGCAATCCGCCGTTGAACCAGTTTTCAATATGTGAAATCCAACGCAGATTGACGATATACTTGCGATTGGCGCGAAAGAATGTGCGCTCGTCCAATCGCTCCTCAAGGGCGTTAAGCGAACGCAATATCAAGGGCTTGTAATTGTTGAAATAGACCTTTACATAATTGCCTTCGCTCTGAAACATGCGCACGTCCGACAAAGTCACAAACCAACATTTCTCACCGTCTTTTAGGAAGATTTGATCCTCGGGGCCCAGTTTCTTTTCGCCGTCAATCGATACAGGTACAGGGGTAGTTTTCACACGTTTTTCCACACGTTCCAACGCTTCTGCCAGTCGGTTTTCCTCAACTGGCTTGAGCAGGTAGTCGAGTGCATTCACTTGAAATGCCCGCAAGGCATGTTCATCGTATGCCGTTACGAAAATCACATGAGGCACGTCATCAAGGTCGGCAAGCATATCGAATCCATTCTTGTCCGGCATTTGTATGTCGAGAAATACCAGATCAGGATCGTGTTCCTGGATAGCCTCTATTCCTTCCTCCGCATTGGCGCACTCCCCAACTATTTCCACATTGGGAAATTCCGACAACAGGGTTCTTAGTTCCCTGCGTGCCAATCGTTCGTCATCTACTATTAATACTCTCATCATTACGATTTTTTGTTGTTGGGAATATGAATACGCACCTGTACCGTGCCTTGTCCGGTTTCGCGCATCTCAAAATGAGCTGCGTCGTCAAAGAGCAAATGCAATCGCTCACGTGTGTTGGATATACCAATGCCCTCTTCCCATTTGGCGGATGCCAAAAAACCTGTGTTCTCTATGAACAATAAATAATGCTCGGGATGCAGATCAGCCATCAGACTGATAGTGCCTCCTTCCTTTAATTTGCTGATTCCGTGTTTGATAGCGTTCTCCACAACTGTCTGAACCATGTACGGTGGAACCTCAAGATCCAGGGCTTCTTCGGGAATTTGGTATACCACATTCAGCCGTTCCTCATACCGTATTTTTTCAATGGCCAGATAGTGCTCTACCATCTCCAATTCCTCGCGGAGCGTGACCAATTGCTTTTTACCCAGACTAAGTGAATTGCGCAGCAGACCCGATAGCTTGGTCACCGCTTCCTTCGCACGAGCGGGATTTTCATCGATCAAAGCACGTATGCTGTTGAGCGAGTTGAACATGAAATGCGGATTCATCTGATTCTTGAAACTGCTGAGTTCGATTTCGGTCTTCGCAGCCTTCAGTTCAAGATTCTTGATTTGCGCCGCCCGGAAATTGTCGAATATGTGAAAAGCAAAGAACAACAGGTTCCAAATGAAAAAGACGACGCTGAAATTGATAATGTCGATGAAAATTTGACCGCCCGATGCAACAAGAATCTTCTTGGCATGAGAGAAAAACAGGTCGGAAATAGCTCCGTAGAGCAGGGCGAAAATCATACCCATGAGCAAGGTGGCAATGAGTACGCGGGGAATGAGTGGTAAAACCGACATACGCGTCCATTCCAGTCGGTTGGCAATATTGTGAAACGTATGAGAGATAACGATGCCCAGGATGAGCATAACGGCACTGGCGAAATAGATTTCGAAAACCAATTGATCTACAAGGAAGGAACTTACCACATTGCCGATGACAAGCACTCCCCAACCTACAAATTGGCATGTCCAGTATATCCGTTGTCGCGCACTCATATTATACTGCTCAAATATACCAAGCCCTAAGCCAAAGTTCCACATGGTTACACCAGCGGATGGATTTCAACATGGTTGGTAGGCACAAGGCCAAATGATAACAGGGCAAAACGTACCTTTGGCGTGTGAATTACCTCGCACATATATATTTAAGTGGAGACTCGCCGGCAATCCTGGCGGGCAATTATATGGGTGATGCCATCAAAGGCCGGCATTATGAGCGATTTCCTGAAGAAGTGCAACTAGGTATTCTCTTGCATCGCCACATCGATTTTTATACCGATAACCACCCGCTGACTCTTGAAGCAGTGGATATTTGTAGGGTGTACTGTGGGAGGTTTGCACCGGTAGCAGTAGATATGTTGTTTGACTATTTCCTGGCTTCAGACTGGTCGGATTTCAGCAAAGACCCACTGGAGGCCTACACAGAAAACCGATACGATACCCTGGAGTCGTTCCGACATCTTTTTCCTGAAGAAACGGAGCGCATTTACCGCCACATGAGCGCCCACAATTGGTTGTTGAGTTATCGCACACAGGAAGGTATTGGTAACGCTATGACCGGGCTGGGGCGACGAATTCCCATGAAGAACAACCTGCACCGGGCTGTACACGCGCTGTATCATGATGAAGATGCGTTGCGTAATCTTTTTCACGACTTTTTTCCCGAACTCAAGGCTTCTTCCGAAGAGTGGTTGGTGACGAAAAGAGAAGAACACCGTCGGAATCAAAAAAAGTAGGCTGACCATGCGATTCCGCAAAAAAAACTATATTTGGGCACCTCCAAGACAAACTGGGAAGAGATGAAAAAATTAGGTGTAGTCTTCGTGCTGGCAATGTTGTCGGGCTTGTCGGCCTTTGCGGGTACTATCGTACTTGAAGGCAAATACCAACAGAAGAATGTATATGTGATCAACCCTGTGGCTGAAGCCGGGGTGGGTTTTTGCGTCTATGAAATCACGGTCAATGGCGATGTTACTTCTGATGAAGTAAACTCCAATGCCTTCGAAATCGATTTGTCGGTTTATGGTTTCAAATTGGGTGCTGACGTCGTGATCACAATCAAATACAAAGATGGCTGCGAACCACGTGTACTCAATCCGGGCGCGCTCGAACCACAACCAACGTTTGAAACTACGAGTATTGTGATCTCGTCAGGTGGCCTTATTGAATGGGAAACTGTCAATGAACAAGGCAAGCTTCCGTTTGTCATCCAACAATTTAAGTGGAACAAATGGGTGAACGTAGGTGAAGTGATGGGTAAAGGCACTTCCACCAAAAACACGTATTCATTCCAAACCACCCCTGTATCCGGCGAGAACAAGTTTCGTGTCGTACAGAAATCTCAGGAAGGCAAAGAGAAAAAATCCGATACCGTCGAATACATGTCGGATAAAGATCCCGTAACTTTTGTGTACAATAAGAAGTCGGCTTCACTCGAATTCTCTAGTGAGACCAACTATGAATTGTACAATGTTTACGGACAGATTATCAAGAGAGGCTTTGGAAAGACTGCCGATCTAAGCAACCTGCCCAAGAACGAGTACTACGTAAGTTTCGATTCTGCCACGCAGAAATTCACCAAGAAATAAGTCTGATTCTCCCGTATTTACTGGCCTCGTGGATAACATTTCACGCGCAATTCCGTATGCATTATAGAAATGCCCTAATTTTCATGCGGTACGGTCATGAATATCGAGCAGATCACATATCGAAGTTCTTTCATAGAACGCCTCTTGCTGGGAAGCCTGTTGCTGTTCTCCTTTCTTTTGCTGAATAGCTGCTCCGAGATCCAGAATCGAACTCATAAAGGTGCCGATCCTATCGTGCGCGATCTACCTCAAATTCGTGAGTCCGGTAAACTCATTCTGCTCACCGAGAACACTTCTACAAGTTACTTCCTCTATCGCGGGCAACCCGTGGGCTATGATTATGACCTGGTTAAGGCATTCGCCAAAAGTCAAGGGCTCGAACTTGAAGTGAAAGTCATCCACGACCTCAATAAAATGTTCGACCTCCTCCGGTCGGGAGAAGGAGATATCATTGCCTGCAATCTGGTGGTCAATGCCGAAAGGCAGCAAATAGTCGATTTTACGGTTCCTATAGGTGAGACCCGTCAAGTATTGGTACAACGAAAGCCTGAAGGCTGGCGAAAGATGCGCAGAAAACAATGGGAGGACTCCCTGATTCGCACCATTCCTGACCTACAGGGAAAAACGATACTGGCGCATAAATACAGTTCGTTCTGGTCAAGGTTATACGATATACAACACGAACAAGGAATCCAAATCGATATCCGGGAAGCTCCGGGTGACATAGACTCCGAAGAACTAATTCACCTCGTGGCCGAAGGTGAAATACCGTTCACAGTTGCGGATGAGAATGTGGCATTACTCAACCATACCTACAATGCCTCTATAGATGTGGAAACAGCCATCAGCGTGCCGCAGCAAATTGCCTGGGCGGTCAGGCCCAATGCCGATAGCCTGCTCGTGGCTCTCGACGAATGGCTGAGTTCTCCGGGAAACAACCGACTCCTGGCCTATACCCACACCAAGTATTTTGAATCCGTAAAGGATCAGAAAGCCAGGGTTCAGAGTGAGTTCTCATCCCTCGGTGGAAATCGCATCTCAATGTATGATGAAGCTATTAAAACCCACAGCGAAGAATTGGATTGGGATTGGAGACTGCTGGCTTCGCTGGTATATACCGAGTCCCGCTTCGATCCCGATGCGCGCTCATGGGCCGGAGCCTTCGGCTTGATGCAGCTGATGCCCGTCACTGCCGAGCGGTTCGGAATCGACTCCACTATGAAGGAAGAAGCCAATATTCAAGCCGGAGTGGGGTATCTGAAATACCTCAATAAATTCTGGATGCCACGGGTTGAAGACAATAGCGAACGCATTCAATTCGTGCTGGCGTCTTACAACGTTGGACACGGACATGTTCTTGACGCTCAGAACCTTGCTATCGAACTCGGACTCGATCCCCAAAAATGGGATGATAACGTGGAACTGGCCCTGGAATACAAGTCTCAGGCACGCTATTATCAGATGGACTGCGTTAAATATGGGTACTGCCGTGGAAATGCTGCTTCACTTTATGTGAAAAATGTCCTCAACCAATACAAGCATTATGTAAGTTTGGCTACGTAATGAATAAGCTCATTCTTCAATCCATCATTATCGTACTGGTGTTGCCTTTCCATTGGACGTGCAACAAATCCGAGATATACTTTGAACTTCAAGGCAAGGTATTGGACGAGACAGGTCAGGCCTTGACAGGAATTCAACTGGAATTGTCCCAACAAAAAATCGAATCCGGAGCCCTCAATGGCAGTGATCAATTCATAGCTTCCACAACCTCCGATGGATCAGGATCCTATTCATTTCGGTTTCTCCGTGAAAATGCATTGTCCTATAAATTGGTCGCCTCATCGGATGTTCATTTCGATCGTGAAATCGCCATTGCCTTCGATAAATTCACTCCCGATCACCCGCACTGCAAAGATGTAGTGTTGTATTCCAGTGCCACTTTGAATGTGCATATCGCCAACTCCAATCCCATCGACGAGAACGACTACATCTCCTATCGAAACCTGAACGCTGTGTTCAATTGCCCTTGCTGTGATAATTCCTCACATGAACTGGAGGGTATGGACATCGATACATTGTTAACGTGCAACCTTTACGGAAACTACTGGCTCCGGTACGAGTATCAGGTGGAGAAAACTGGGGCATTCATTTTCGCCATGGATTCATTGTATATCCAGCCCGGCCAGACGAATGTGCTGGAAATCAACTATTAATGGAGGTCGAGAAGCATATTACGGTCAGCAAAACATCTCGGGTATTTTATAGTCATGAGTATCGTGGCGATGAAAAGGAATTGGTCATCGTACTCCATGGCTACGGTCAGTCAGCACGCCATTTCTTGAGAAAATTTGCACCCATAGCCACCCCTCAGCGCCTGGTTATCGCCCCCGAAGGACTACACCGATTCTATACACAAGGATTTTCGGGAAGAGTTGGAGCATCTTGGATGACGCGTGAAGATCGGCTCAACGACATTAAAGATTATATCTCCTACCTCGATCAGGTACTAAGCTCTTGCCATTCGGCAAATGATCAGCCTAAGCTCACAATTTTGGGTTTTAGTCAGGGCGGGGCAACTGCAGTGCGTTGGATGTGTGAAAGCCGATTCACGTTCGATCGACTCATACTCTGGGCAGCTTCGTTTCCGCATGATGTGGATTTTCCTGCACATGCCCCACGTCTCCGTGAAACCCCACCTGAATTGGTGGTTGGTAACGAAGACGAGTTTATCAAGGCCAGTCAGCTTCAGGATCTTGAGGAATTACTGAACGCTCAACAAATTCCGTTTTCACTTCAGAAATTTGATGGAAAACATGATATCGATGCCTCAACCTTGGCGTCGATCTTCTCTATTGGAATGCAATAGATTGGAGCTTCATTGTTTGTTCGTGAGGTGGATTGACCTTAAATTCGCGAAAACTGTATGCAAGCAATGAGAAAACTAGCACTTCTTTTAGCCCTCGGATCTGCACTCTTCACCCGTGCACAAGAATTGGGCGTGGATATCCCTGAAGGTACGTTACCCCACTGGACAACTGCCGAGGAACAGCGTTACCTTGAGAATTTCGGACTTAATCAAGGTCAGATTTTTCGAGGAATCGAAGAACCACCCCCCGGAGAAAACCTTCGTAATATGGCAGAGTGGGAAGAAATTCAGGCGCTAACCATCGCTTGGACTTCATACCCTTATATCCTCAAGCAAATTGTGGAACATGCTAGTCAGGAAACCCAGGTAATCATCCTAACCGAAGATATCAACGAAACCACTCAGTTTCTGGAAAATCCCAATACGGGCAACGGAGCTATTACCGACTTCACAAACATCACCATGATCCTGGCCAACTTCGATAGTATCTGGATGCGCGACTATGGCGCCAACCCGGTGTATGGTAATGAAGTGGATGATCTTGTATTGGTTGACTGGATTTACAATCGTCCCAACCGTCCCAACGACAATACGTCACCTCAGTACATTGCCGAAGAGCTGGGTATTGACCTTTACTGCATCACGTCAGCTCCTGCCGACCTGGTGAATACAGGAGGTAATTGGATGACCGATGGATTCGGACATGCCTTTGCTTCAAAGTTGATCCTCAATGAAAATGAGGTGGGCAACGAATACAACGTGACCGCAAAAACACAAGAAGAAATTGAAGGCATTGTAGAAGACTATCTCGGTGTGCATACCTACACACTCATGGAAACTCTCCCATACGATCAGATTCACCACATCGATATGCACATGAAACTGATTGATGAAGAAACAATGCTTGTAGGACAATTCCCAACCGGTGTATCAGATGGCCCTCAAATCCAGGCCAACATTGAATACGTGCTGGCCAACACTACTACCAAATGGGGCACTCCCTGGAAGATTGTATGGCTCCCTATGCCTTCAGCTACCAACGGAACATACCCCAACGGCACGTGGGGCGGCGCAGCTTACCGAACCTATACCAATAGTGTCTTCGTCAACAATACGGTGATTGTTCCTACTTACAGGGAAGAATTCGATACTACTGCGTTACGCATTTACGCCGAAACGCTACCGGGTTACAACATCATTCCAATTGATTGTGATGACCAACCCGATCCTATCATCAATGCCAGTGGAGCTATCCACTGCATCACCCACTCGGTGGGAGTGGAAGACCCGCTGTTGATTTCGCACAACCCCCTCGAAGACACGGATGATGACGTCAATGACTACCTCGTAGAAGCATACCTTAATCATCGCGATGGCATCGCCTCAGCAACGATGTTTTGGAAGACCGACATCAACGGCGACTACAATGAAGTGAGTATGGTGAACACCGAGGGAAATAACTGGGAAGCATATATCCCCGCGCAGGATTTCGGAACCAAGGTGTATTATTACATCCATGGAGCGGCTACCACGGGCAAGGAGCAAACGCGTCCTATGCCGGCTCCCGAAGGCTATTGGATGTTCCGTGTCTTGTCGGAAATCGTCAACGTGGACCAGGTCGAAGGTGCTTCCATGGGTACCATCTATCCCAATCCGGCTTCCGGAATTACCGTTGTTCCTGTGGATTTCGCGTTCGCTCAACAAGGCCGCATCGTGATTTATGACACTATGGGCAGAGAGGTCATGATCGTAAAACAAGGTGGATTTTCGAAAGGTGAATCAAAGTTCTTCTTCGATGCCGCACACTTGTCTCCGGGCATGTATGTGGTGACCTTCGAAAACAATGGGATCCGCAGTTCACAAAAACTTTCAGTGAAGTAAACGCACACGTAACCTGTGCTCTACCTTTCGCAAGTATGGCACAGCGTCTTGAATAAGAATGAGCCATTCGGCAAATGGTATTTCAACCAAAAAGAAAGGGCAGCGTAAGCTGCCCTTTTATACTTTTATAAGTCTGCATTTAACCAGTAATCAGTGTTTTTCCTTGAATGGCAAGGACTCCTAGTTCGCGATTCTGGCTTATTTCAAAAAATCAGTCGCGTGATCCGAGGATTCTCAAAAGGAAGAGGAACAAATTGATGAAATCCAAATACAAGCTGGTTGCCCCAAGAATGGCCAACTTGCGAGCCTCTTGCGAACCATACTCAACGCCGGCACCAATTCGCTTCATCATTTGCGTATCATAAGCAGTCAATCCGGTGAAAATCAATACTCCTAAAATGGAAATGATGTAATCCAACTGCGCACTGCCCATAAACCAGTTGACCACCATGGCTATGATGATACCGATAAGAGCCATCCGCAAAATACCACCAAATTTGGTGAGATCAGTAGAAGTAGTGTAGCCCAGAACAGCCATAGCCCCAAATGTACCTGCTGTAATAAAAAACACAGTCGAAATCGAAGCTGATGAGTAGATAAGGAAAATGGAACTCAAGCTCATTCCCATAACTGTCGAAAAAGCCAAAAACAACAGGGTCAAAGTAGATGCCGACCACTTCTGGAGACCGTAATTGATGGCCAGGATAAACCCGAATGGTGCTAATACGATAATCCAACGGAGCATGGTTGATCCACCAGCCGGGTCGTAAAGCAAACTAGCCAAACTAGAATGTGAGAATAAGTAGGCTACAATTCCGGTTACTACCAGACCCAAGGTCATCCAGGAAAATACGTTTGCAACAAAGTTGCGGGGCATACTGGTCGATTGATCCAGTATAATTTCATGATCATCAAATCGCTCTTGCATGGTATTGTTATTTAATCAAATCTATGAATTCTTCGCGAGTGCGGGAATCACTCAGAAAAATTCCTGTAAAGGCTGAGGTTGTCGTAATAGAGTTTTGCTTCGAAACTCCACGCATTTGCATACATAAGTGCTGTGCTTCTACCACAACGGCTACTCCCAGCGGATTCAGCGCTTTCTGAATACTGTCCCGCACTTGTCGGGTCAGACGCTCTTGAACCTGAAGTCTTCGGGCAAAAACATCCACAACGCGGGGGATTTTGCTCAAGCCCACAATTTTTCCATTGGGAATGTAAGCCACGTGTGCTTTTCCGAAGAAAGGCAACATGTGGTGCTCACAAAGAGAGTATATTTCAATATCCTTCACAATCACCATTTCCTGGTAATGCTCTTCAAAAACGGCAGACTCCAAAATCTGTGCGGCGTCCTGATGATAACCCCGGGTGAGATAGGTCATCGCTTTGGCCACGCGCTCCGGTGTTTTGACCAGGCCTTCGCGGTCAGGATCCTCTCCCAAACTTTCAATGACCCTGGCATAAGAATCCATGAGGGTCGAAATCTGCTCCTCCTTCTCGTTGTTGTGTGGTGTGTTGTCTTCCATATCTTATTCGCCGAAGTACTCGACCATATTGTTTTCTGATTCGTACAATTTAAGGCCATGAAGTTTTACCCCCAATTCCTGTCCGATAGGTCCATCAAGCTGTTCCCAAATAGCCACGACCAGATTCTCCGAGGAAGCCAATCGCCCGTTCATGAAAGGTACATCCAAATTCAAATTACGATGGTCAAGTTGATCAATGACCCGCTCATTTACCAGTTTGCTCAAGTCCTTTAAATCAACACAGTAGCCTGTGGACGGGTTAATGGGTCCTTTAACCGTCACAAACAATTGATAATTGTGCCCGTGCCAGTTGGGATTGGCGCACTTGCCATATACTTCGACATTGCGCTCTTCCGACCACTTCGGATTCCACATCTTATGGGCGGCGTTGAAGCGCTCCCGGCGTGTGACTAGTACAACAGGGCCTTGATGAGTCATGATGCAAAGATAAGTTTTTGATGATCGCCCGCCTTTTATCAATACTTTTGAAGGCGCATATTTCAGGCTATTTTAGAATTTTTTAGACATGATCGTTATTACCGGAGCCGCAGGGTTCATTTCAAGTTGTTTGGTCGCTCGCCTCAATGAAGAACGTTTCTACGACCTCATCCTCGTAGATGATTTTACACGTGCCGAGAAGAAAAGCAATTATTCCGACAAAAAGTTCACGGCACTCGTGGAGCGAACCGCATTTGCCGAATGGCTGGAAAACAATGCCCGTCAAGTGGATTTCATCTTTCACCTTGGCGCTCGAACCGATACCACCGAGTTTGACAAGAGCATTTTTGATGAACTCAATATGGCATACAGCCAAATGGTATGGAAGGCATGCGTTCGTCACGCTATTCCGCTTGTATATGCAAGTTCAGCGGCTACGTACGGTTTGGGTGAGTATGGCTATGTCGACTCCCACGATATCGTTGACAAGTTGAAACCTCTCAATCCTTATGGCTGCTCCAAGAATGATTTCGATATCTGGGCACTAGGCCAAATGGAAAAACCCATGTTTTGGGCCGGACTTAAGTTCTTCAACGTGTACGGGCCCAATGAGTATCACAAGGGTCGAATGGCCTCAGTAATATTTCACGCCTTCAACCAAATTGGCGCAACCGGTGCCATGAAGCTGTTCCGGTCTCACAACCCTGACTTTAAAGATGGAGAACAACAACGTGATTTTATCTATGTCAAAGATGTAGTGGACATTTGCATGTGGCTCATGAAGACGCGTAAAGAAAGTGGCCTCTTCAATATTGGAACCGGCGAGGCACGTACATTCCTTGATTTGGTCAAAGCCACATTCTCAGCAATGAATGTAGAGGAAAACATAGGTTTTATTGACACCCCCGCTGATATCCGGGACAAGTATCAATACTTCACAGAGGCTGATATGTCAAAGCTCAGAAGAGCGGGATATGACAAGGAGTTCACGTCACTGGAAGATGGTGTTAAAGAGTATGTTCAGTCCTATCTCAACGATCACACTTACTATTGATACTCATCGGCATCCAGCACGTCAGGCTCTTCGCCTGTAGGAAAACGAAAGCGCTCAATCAGCAAATAGACAAAGGCGAGTAAGAAGAAGACCAATGCCAGTGGCATGCTGCGACAATATGCCTGGAAGGCCGGAAGCACAGAACCGGTTAGAATGGCGTCTGCTTGAAGTTCTCGATAATTGTGAGCCCAGCGAATGCCGTACAGGGTCAACACACAAGCATTGCTGAATAACAAGAAGTGAATAAGGGATTTGGGCATCAAAGGTTTTCTTTCAATTCTACAAGAAATGAACGAATTTCTTTGAGTTTCATTACAACCTCGGCATGATTTACCGTTTCCTCACGATTTTCTTTGAGTTTGTTTCGGGCGCCATCCAACGTGTATCCACGTTCTTTAACGAGGTGGAAAATCAGATGAAGATTCTCAATGTCCTTTTGTGTGAAAAGTCGGTTTCCCTTCCGGTTTTTCTTGGGCTGTAAAATGTCAAATTCCTTTTCCCAGAATCGAATCAGTGAGGTGTTTACCTGAAACATCTCAGCCACTTCACTGATGGAATAGTACATTTTCGTTATTTCTTTCTCCTTATAAGGCATGAGATCCCTCGGGTAAAGGGGCTAAGTTAACGAAGAATTCAAGAATACCATTAATCGAATGACTGATTCGCTACCTTCGACTTTTCAAGCAATTCCTCATATTGCTCGGGAGTGAGGTCGTTGAAGTAGTAATTCGCCGGATTAACCTTCTCGCCCTCCTTGATGACCTCATAGTGGAGGTGGGGTGCAACAGAGGTGCCGGTATTGCCCACAAGTCCAATAACCTCGCCTCGCTTTACTTTCTGTCCTTTTCGTACCAGAATCTCGCTCATATGGCCATAAAGCGTTTGGTACCCATATCCATGCTGAATGACGATATGATACCCGTAGCCACGGTTCTTCTTCTCAACTTCTACCACTTCCCCGTCACCGGTTGCATAGATTTCAGTACCAACGTTGGCAGAGAAATCCATCCCGGTGTGTAGCTTCCGAATCTTATAAATGGGATGAATCCGATAACCATACCCTGATGCCACTCGGGTCAGATCTTTGTTGTTGATGGGTTGAATCGCCGGAATCGATTGGAGCATCTCATTGTTGCTCGCCGCCAACTCGAATATTTCCTCCATCGACTTGCTTTGGGCAACCAACGAGCGCTGAAGACGGGAAATGCGTTTCTTGGTCTCAATTACCTGTTCTGAAGATTGATAACCGGTCAGGTTTTTGAATCGATCCGAACCACCAATTCCGCGCCTCCTGAGATGCTCAGGATAGGGATCAGCTCCAAAAATACTTCTGTAAATCTCATCGTCTTTCTTCTGCAAATTAACAGCGATGATTTCAAGGGTATCCAATTCAGCATTGAGCTCTGAAATTTGATTCTGGGCAAACTCCAGCTCTTTACGCAAAGCGCGCTCCTTTGGGTTCTCAACGAATGTATTGAACACAAATATTGAAATGGCAGATATTGCCGCAATGATAAATACATACACGCCGGCAGCCAAAAGGTAGTCCTTCGCTCCCTTGCTGACCTTTTCATAATTCAAGGTCTGTGGATTGTATTTATACTTGTATCGAGCCATTACGTGGATCTTTCGGAGC
>JAGQVX010000056.1 GCA_020437755.1 Flavobacteriales bacterium | reverse complement strand
AACGTTGAGGGCTTCTTTATTTATTGGCCTACTTTGGAAAGATGAAGCGTGGTTGTGAGCTTTCCTTCTTGAGTTGATGTTACAGTCATGGTACGATCAGTGCTCATATCGATCTTCCACAAAACAGAAGGTAGCTGCATTTCTTTATACTTCTCCTGCATGGTGAGAATTCCGCGGTTCAAGTCGAGCATCCATGTTCCTCCTTTATACACTTCGCCATTGCCTCTGGACACGGTCAGACTGCCATCCTCCAAATACGAATATCGCGTGGCTTCCATCCTTTTTTTGGTTTGATTCATCGCATCCTGAGTGATGTTCGGGTTAATGGCTTTTATCTCGGCTTTTTCGACTTTCCAGCTTCCCAGAATAGTTTGATCGTCGAGCACGGGCTGACAGGAAACAAGCGAAAAGGCAATGCACAAGGCAAATAAGATGCGCGTCATAATTATGGTGTGTTCGGTTTGTTGAATCTTTGGTATGCCCATGGAACGCCTATGCCTATTGCTGCACCAAGTATGTATCCACCCACAACATCGGTAACAAAGTGCTTCCCTGAGCGGATACGAAGATAACCAGTAAGTGCAGGATACAAAACAGCGGCAGTCCAAACCATGGCACGTGAAGTAGGATCTTTATGGTAATAGGAATACCAGGAAGCTGCCAGAAAACAATTGGCCGCGGTAGTGGAGGTGTGTCCCGAAACGAAGCTTAGTCGGGCGTCTCGCTCCAATTTCTTGGCTTCAGGGGCGTCGGGGTTATATACGTAGGGTCGGGTTCGATGGCTCAGACCTTTTGTGGCTTGTGTTAATGCCGTATTCACAAAAAATGCCTGGAGGTACATATGCGCCAATGGCTTAACATCCGACTTGGGATTTCCTGCAAGCGCACTGAAAACGGGTATAGCAAAGCTTCCATAGAGCAAATAATCGCTCACCTTAGCGTGTTTTGGGCTCCAGTTGTTGGTGACAAATCGTTCAAAACGGGGGACCTGGTTCAAGTCGAGTGTTTCCAGTTGTTGAGCCGTAAATGGAGTTACAGAATTCGGAATCCAACCTGCTCCCAAGAGTAATGTGAAACTTGCACCTGTCTTAATCCATTCGTTTTTGGCCTTGTACCGTTCATTGTATTGGCCATGTCCAGCGGTCGTAATAAACAGCGTACAAACAAGGATAGCAGATATGCGGAACATCATTTGGCGCATGCTCAGCACTTTTCATATTTCCAATTGCGTGACTTGCCTTCGCTCAGCCATTCAATAGCAGTGTTCATGCGCTTCACACGTGTAGCTTCACGCTTGGCTTCTTCAATCCACTCGATGTATTCTTTTTGATGGCTGTAACTAAACGCCTCGAAGCGCGCCAGGGACTCAGGTACCCCTTTCATCAGCGCTTTGAAATCCTCGGGGATAACAATAGGAGCGCGATCTTCTTTGGGTTTTTTAGGCAACTTGATGTTGCGTTCATTGAGGTCCATTGCCTGATGAACCAGATGAATGAATACAGCTTTTTGGGGAAGGTCATCTATGGATTTCACCTTGCCAAACTGCCCCATGGCGGTGTTGCCACCAATTTCGAGTACCCCATCAGGAGCACTCAGTAAGGCACCTTTCCAGAAAGTCACTGCACAATGAGCCTTGAACGAAGCCATAGAGACCATGAGTCCCTGATAATCAAAACAAGGAAAACCCCATTTGATAACTTCGGTACATTCAGGGCAGGCTTCATGCACCCATTGCCTCACTAGTTCAAGAATGGGGCGGGCAAATTCCTGGGACTTCTCGATGTAGGCATCAACTTTTGGATTGTGCATGGTGTTGTGTTGGTGGCACAAGGCCAAATGAGAAGCCCGAAATTAGTGAATTCTTACGGGGAAATAAGCAGGATACTTGGGCCGACTGGATGGTGGAAATGAAAAAGCCACCGAATTCCCGGTGGCTTTTTGATGATGTTTCTTTCTGTATCCTACAAATGGATGACCTCACCATAGGCAGCTGCAGCAGCTTCCATCACGGCTTCGCTCATAGTAGGGTGTGGGTGAACGGTTTTGATCAACTCTTCACCTGTAGTTTCGAGTTTTCGAACGGCTACGATCTCAGCAATCATTTCAGTCACGTTAGAACCAATCATGTGTCCACCGAGCAGTTCGCCATATTTAGCGTCGAAAATCAACTTTACAAACCCGTCCTTATGTCCGGCAGCACTCGCTTTTCCGGAAGCTGAGAATGGGAACTTACCAATTTTCACCTCTATTCCAGCCTCTTTCGCAGCCGCCTCGGTCATGCCTACAGACGCTACTTCTGGAGAGCAGTAGGTGCAACCCGGAATATTTCCGTAGTCAAGTGGTTCGGGATGATGGCCGGCGATTTTCTCAACACAAATAATTCCTTCAGCAGACGCCACGTGCGCGAGCGCCGGGCCTGGAATCACATCTCCAATGGCGAAGTATCCGGGCTGATTGGTTTGGTAGTAGTCATCAACTACAATGCGACCACGATCGGTCACGATACCAACATCTTCCAATCCGATGTTTTCAATATTGGCGGCAATTCCTACAGCAGAAAGGACTACATCACATTCGATAATCTCTTCTCCTTTCTTGGTTTTTACGTGAACTTTACATCCTGAACCTTTGGTGTCAACCGAAGTAACTTCAGCATTGTTCATGATAGAAATACCTGACTTTTTGAACGAGCGTTCCAATTGCTTGCTGACTTCCTGGTCTTCAACCGGAACAATATTGGGCATAAATTCTACGATTGTCACCTCTGTTCCAATGGCATTGTAGAAGTAGGCAAACTCGACACCAATAGCGCCTGAGCCAACCACAACCATTTTCTTCGGTTGCTTAGGTAAAGTCATAGCCTCTCGATAGCCAATGATCTTTTTGCCGTCTTGCGGAAGCGCAGGCAATTCGCGTGAACGTGCGCCGGTAGCTATAATAATGTTCTTAGCCGAGTACTCTGTAGTTTTTCCCGACTCATCGGTTACAGCCACTTTCTTTCCGGTTTTGATTACTCCGGTGCCATTAATGACATCGATCTTGTTCTTCTTCATGAGGAACTCGATTCCTTTACTCATGCCGTTGGCAACCTCCCGGCTTCGCTTCACAACTCCGTCAAAATCTACTTTCGAATTTCCAACACTGATGCCGAAATCTTCAGCATGGTTGATGTATTCAAATACACTCGCACTCTTGAGCAGAGCTTTGGTGGGTATACATCCCCAATTCAAACAGATACCGCCAAGCGATTCGCGTTCTACAACAGCAGTTTTCAATCCCAACTGCGATGATCGGATGGCAGCAACATATCCTCCGGGACCACTACCTACCACTATTACGTCGTAACTCATAATGACTATTGATTGTGAATAATTGACCTCCGTATCGGAGTAAAATCAGCTTGCGAAGTTAGAAAATCTGATTGCTTTGAAGGGCAATTTTTAGAACTATTCAACAGGGATCCTTATTTTCAGGGAGAGCGCTGGCTCAGTATATGACCAAGGTCACCCCACACTAGTGATAAAATGCTACTTTTGCGGCCTTAAGTTCTTACGAAGAAAACAAGGAATTATGCTCAATATTGTACTATTTGGCCCTCCGGGAGCAGGAAAAGGAACGCAAAGCGAACGTTTGGTAGAAAAGTACCAACTCAAGCATTTGTCAACTGGCGACATTTTTCGGGCAAACATTAAAGGTGAAACCGAACTGGGCGTGCTGGCCAAAAGTTTTATTGACCGAGGAGCATTGGTGCCCGATGAGGTGACCATTCAAATGCTGGAATCTGAAGTGGATCAGAATCCTGATGCCAACGGCTTTATTTTCGATGGATTTCCACGGACTACCGCTCAGGCTGAAGCATTGGACGCATTTCTGGCGGGACGGTCAACGGAAATCACCAAGATGCTCGCCCTTGAAGTAGCTGAAGATGAATTACGTGTTCGTCTGGCTAAACGAGCTGAAGTGAGTGGTCGACCCGATGATGCGAACCCTGAAGTGATTCAAAACCGAATCAACGTTTATAACAATGAAACGGCTCCGGTTGCAGAATACTACAAGTCTCAAGGCAAGTACCAGGGAATTAACGGTGTAGGGTCAATTGATGAGATTACTTCCCGACTCTTTGATGCCATTGACGCCTGATTGGTGTATCCATTAACTTCATGCCATGAGTAACTCCAATTTTGTTGACTACGTCAAGATTTGCTGCCGCTCGGGCAAAGGTGGCGCGGGAAGCGCGCACCTGTATCGTGCCAAGAATATTCCAAAAGGTGGACCTGATGGTGGTGATGGAGGCCGTGGTGGACATATCATTGTTCATGGCAATAGGAACATCTGGACCCTCCTGCACTTGAAGTATCGCAAGCACGTCATTGCCAAGCACGGTGAACCGGGTACCGGAGGTAATAAGCATGGTGCTCAGGGAGACGATGAGATTTTGGAAGTTCCCTTGGGGACGGTTATTCGCGATGTTGAATCGGGGCTTGTGCAGTGTGAAATTACTGAACACGGTCAAACGGAGATTATCGTTCCCGGAGGTAGAGGAGGATTGGGAAATGTTCACTTTAAATCCCCCACGCATCAAACTCCTCGTTTTGCCCAGCCTGGAGAAGCCGGGGGCGAAGAGTGGAAGATTCTCGAGTTAAAGGTATTGGCCGACGTGGGGCTGGTTGGCTTTCCCAATGCGGGCAAATCTACCTTACTGTCTGTGGTATCAGCTGCAAAACCTGAGATTGCAGATTATCCATTCACGACGTTGGTACCCAACCTGGGTATGGTGAGCTATAGGGACGATCGGTCTTTTGTGATGGCGGATATTCCGGGTATCATTGAAGGTGCGCATGAAGGAAAGGGACTGGGGCACAGGTTTCTGAGACATATCGAACGAAATGCCACTCTGTTATTCATGGTGCCTGCAGATGCAGATGATATTGTTGCCCAGTATCAAGTGCTTCTTAATGAGCTTCAGGAGTTTAACCCTGAGTTGATCGATAAAAGTCGGGTCCTGGCTATCACCAAATGTGATATGCTCGACGATGAACTCATGAAAGAAATGAAGTCTTTGCTCCCGAAGGATATTCCGAGTGTATTCATCTCATCAGTAAGTGGCTTGAATATTCAACGCCTGAAAGACATGTTGTGGGAATCGATCAATCAGTCTGCTGAGGACTTGATGGATTAAGGTTTAAAGATTTATTCAGTTCTTCTACCCAGCGCTGCTGCTCTTCCTCTCGAATTCCGTGATCGGTTTGTTTGTCATAGAGCTCTTGAGTAGCTTCCACCTGCTCGTACATGCTGTTAAATTCTCGCCTGATTTCTTGCATAAGATTCCCATCCATGAATTCATCCAACGGGACTTCATATTTGGCGAATGCCTCTTCCATTAACCGTGCATGGTAGGCTGCAATATGGAAATGATATTGTTCGTGGAGAAGTAGGTTGTCGGAACAGAAGCGTGTAAAAACCCAGCTGTCTTGTGGGAGAAAGTAAGCTGATACTGTGATGTGTGCGTACCCTGAACTATCTGTTATCTCGTATCGGATTCCGGTATACGTGTAGGCTTTGAATACACCACCCATACCCACTCGTTGTTTGAAATCCTGCCATTGTAGGGGTCGGAGTGGATCCCAGTAGATTTCCTGACCGCGGGCAGTGGTTAACATTCCAAGAAGTACCAAAATAACTAAGAATCTCAACATACCTGTCATCTAACTTGTTGCCCTGAAACCGATCAGTCATTCAAATGTATTGAAGAACACATGAAAATAGACTGAAAACCAAAGCTTGCAATGAAAAAACTAAAAATGCTCTCCATTATTGCGGGATTCCTATGCCTTCAGGCTACAGGCCAAGAGGATATCCTTTACCATAGCCCATTGTCTTCGTCCTTTCGACACCATATCAATTCAAGGGTTGTATTGAGACACAATGCGGCCATCTCCAATGCCAGCATCGAAAATGCAACAATTAGTCTGATTGGTAATATCAGTGGTTCGCACGAATTTGAAGTATTGGTAGGTGAAGGAAATACGTTGATTAACCTGGTTCCAGAGTCGCCGTTTATCCAGAATGAGTACGTTACTGTTGAAGTTTCAGGGTTGGAAACCATAGGTGGTGCTAGCATCAACCCAATTGGATTTGGGTTTGGCATCACGACTATTCTTCCGCCCGACTACATCAACAATGAAGTAGAGGAAGAGAGCTTCCTTCCCGAAACGTTACCCGATTTTCAAGTGTTGAACGGACCGGAACCAGGGCTGGCGCCTGGGAATTTCTTCACGTATGTTAAACAAGGAGCGAATGCGGAAGTGGCCCTGCTCAATTTTGATGCATCCCAGGTTTTGTGGTTTGATTCTGAGCCTAGTTTGGGGGCAGATTTCAAGCTGCACCCCGATGGTGTTGCTTCTTATGCAAGTAATGACCCACACGGCTGGACGCAATTGGATGAACTTGGACAGCCCGAAGATACCGTGCACCTGGTGAATGGATATGCTGCCGATTTTCACGATTATCAACAGTATACTAATGGGCATCAAACCCTGTTTGCATATGATAACCAACCTGTGGATATGAGTCAAGTTGTTGAAGGAGGAGATCCCGATGCTACCGTGGATGGATTTGTCATTCAGGAGCTCACGGAAGACGGATTGCTGTTTATGCAATGGAGAAGTTGGGACTACCTTGAGATTACCGATAATATCGACAACAATTTGCTAATCTGCTGCATCGATCCGTTCCATATTAATTCGATTGAATTGGATGTGGATTCGAATTATATCTGTTCCCTTCGGCATACGAATGAAGTCTTGAAGATCAGTCGACAGACGGGGGATATAATGTGGCGCTGGAGCCATAACCCCGGCATCAATATGGTTCAATTCATCAATGATGACGGCTTTTCGCATCAGCATGATGTAAGACGATTGGAGAACGGAAACATCCTCATGTTTGACAACGCCAATACCACAACCCAAATAACACGAATCGTAGAGTGGAGTCTCGATGAAGAGAATATGACGGCCACCCTGGTGTGGCAGTATCATCACCCGGAGAACCTCTTTGCGGCCAGTACCGGAGGCTGTCATCGTCAGCCCAATGGCAACACTGTGATCTATTGGGGCAATGTAGGTCTGGATAAGTATGGGGCGCGGTATTCAGAGATAGATGCGCAAGGGAATACGTTATTGGAGATTGCTTTCCCCATAGGTTGGAACGGATACCGCTGGAAGAAATATGATTTCATGTTCGAAGATGTTGTGATAGGATGCCTGGATGAAACTGCTTTCAACTACAATCCTGAGGCAACGGTGAACGATCAGGATTTATGTCAGTATGATATTGACAACGATGGCTATACACCTGAAATGGGCGATTGTGATGATGGAGATGATTCTATCAATCCCGGAGCGGTCGACATTCCCTATGATGGAATTGACCAGGACTGCATGGATGGCGATCTTGTAGATGTTGATGGTGATGGCTTTTCAGGTCTGGAAGACGATTGCAATGATAACGACAACACCATTTATCCCGGGGCCGATGAAATTCCCTATGATGGGATTGATCAGGACTGTGCCGATGGTGACCTGGTGGATGTTGACGGCGATGGCTTTTCAGGTCTGGAAGACGACTGTAATGATGAAGATGCCTCCATTAATCCTGACGCCGAGGAAATCCCGTACGATGGAATAGACCAGGACTGTGTGGATGGAGATTTGGTGGATGTAGATGGTGACGGTTACTCGGGATTGGATGATGACTGCAATGACAACGACTCCGATATCAACCCCGACGCCGAGGAGATTCCCAATGATGGCATCGACCAGGATTGCAATGGGAGTGATCTAATTGTGGGTGTTGAAAACTTAGAATCCAACATGTCGGTATTCCTGTCGAATGGGTATCTTCAAATCCACGAATTGAGCGGTCAGTCGTATCGTGTTGAAGCTTATGACGCACAAGGCAAATGTATAATCAATCAAGGAGGGTTAACCGGAAGCCACAGGTTTGCGGTTGATTCATTTGCCGGGTCTTGTTATGTGGTGCGCATCATCTTTACCGATCGGATGACCGTTCGGAAATTGGGTTACAATGGCCGATGACCGGTTGGACTATCTGAATATTACGGATGAAGTAAAAGCTGCGCTTGAGGATTTGCGTCCTGTAATTGCGCTTGAATCTACCATACTTGCCCACGGACTACCTTATCCCGAGAATATTGAACTGGCCAGGGAACTGGAGCAAATGGCCCGGGAATACGGAGTGATTCCGGCTACTATTGCTGTAGTGCAGGGTAAGGTGCAAGTAGGACTTAGTGAAAGTCAGCTTGAAGAGGTGGCGCATGGGAAGGGGTTTCATAAACTCAGCAGGAGAGATCTGGCCTGGGCGCTTTCAACAAGGCAAAACGGAGCTACAACCGTGGCAACCACCATGATGTGCGCCCACATGGCCGGCATTGACTGGTTTGCTACGGGTGGAATTGGGGGAGTGCATCGCGGGGTCGAAGAAAGCTGGGATGTCTCGGCCGATCTAACAGAACTTAGTCAGACTCCTGTAGCAGTTATTACAGCTGGGGCCAAGGCTATTCTTGATATTCCTAAAACCCTTGAAGTGCTGGAAACCTACGGGGTGCCGGTGATTGGTTATCAAACAGGACAATTTCCGGCATTCTATTCCCGCACTAGCGGTTGTCCAACAGCGCACAGGATGGATAGTGTCGAGGAGATTGCCCAATTATTTCGCTACCAGCGCATGTTGGGTCATCCCCAGGGACTGGTAGTTGCCAATCCGATTCCAACCGAACATGCATTGGATGTGCATGTCGTTGAATCCCATATCGATGAAGCCCTGGAAATGGCGAGAGATCAGCACGTGTCGGGAAAGGCATTAACACCTTTTCTGTTGGCCCGTCTGGCCGAACTTACCAAGGGCAGGTCCGTTGAGGCAAATAAGGCTTTGGTACGTAATAACGTAATGCTGGCTTGTCAATGCGCCACGGCAGCCAGTGCATTGGCTCTGCAAAAGCCGGCGTTTAGCTGATAGATCGTCATTCACAACCGATTTCCCTCAACGGATTGTTTACGGTTCACTATCTTTGTGCGACCTACCTAAATCACGTTCATTCCTCATGGCAAAAGATAACAATACGGAGACATTGGAAGTCACTGAATTAGAACTGCGCGAGCAAATGCTAAGCGATTATCGCATTGCATGCATCAGTCGGGAAACCTCACTTCTGGGTAGAAAGGAAGTGCTCACCGGAAAAGCGAAATTTGGCATTTTCGGTGATGGTAAAGAAGTGGCTCAACTCGCTATGGCTCGTTCGTTCCGGAAAGGTGATTTCCGTTCGGGTTACTATCGAGATCAAACGTTCATGTTTGCCTTGAATCAGCTTACGGTCAAAGAATATTTCGCGGCGTTGTACGCGCATACCGATGTTGAGAAGGAGCCGGCCAGTGGAGGGCGACAAATGGGTGGACATTATGCTACTCGAAATCTCGATGGCGATGGACAGTGGAAAAACCTCACTGAGCAGTACAATAGCTCAGCAGATGTGTCGCCTACAGCTTCGCAAATGCCACGATTGCTGGGATTGGCTCAGGCATCGGCGGTGTACCGTCAGCATGGTGGGTTGGGACATATGACCAATTTTTCTCACAATGGTGATGAGGTAGCTTTTGGAACAATTGGGGATGCTTCGACTTCCGAAGGTTTGTTTTGGGAAACCATGAACGCTGCATGTGTCGTGGGAGTTCCTATGGTGATGTCGGTTTGGGATGATGGCTACGGAATTTCTGTGCCCAAGAAATACCAAACCGTCAAGGAAAGTATATCCGAGGCCCTTTCCGGATTTCAGATTCGCGAAGGGAGTAATGGTATGCATATCCTCAAAACCAAAGGATGGGACTATCCCCATTTGATTGCGACTTACGAAAAAGCGGTTGCTATGGCGCGTAAGGAGCATGTGCCGGTAATGATCCATGTTGAGGAAATGACACAGCCACAAGGCCACTCTACCTCGGGTTCACATGAGCGCTACAAAACTCCCGAGCGCCTGGCCTGGGCGCAGGAATATGATTGCATCCGCCAATTGGGCAAATTCATTCAACTGCAAGGTGGAGTGGAAGAGTCGGAACTGGAAGAAATTCAAAAAGCGGCGCGCAAAGAAGTTAGAGAGCAGCAAAAGCAGGCGTGGGCTGAGTTCCGCGAAGACTTGGATAAGGATCGTTTGGCAGCCGCCAAATTGCTAAGGGACTTGGGGAATGATTCGACTGACGGAGATAACATTTGCCGAATGGCGGATGACCTTGAAGCAGACAAAGATGCCATAAGAAGGGATATTTTCTCTGCAACACGCACGGCACTGTTCATGACACGTGGAGAAGCAGGTACGGCGCGCGAGGCTCTTAGTCAATGGGTGGCGGATCAGACCGCGGAAAACCGGGCGAGATACAGCGATAAGCTTTATTCTGAATCGAGTCTGAATGTGGAAGAAATCGAAGCTGTTGATCCGGAATATGATCACAATCCGGAGATGACAGATGGACGATTGATACTGCGTGATAACTTTGACAAAATCTTCGAGAAATACCCTGAAGTACTGACTTTTGGCGAAGATACCGGCCATATTGGTGGTGTGAATCAAGCCATGGAAGGTATGCAGGAGAAATTCGGAAAGCTTCGTGTGAGCGACACCGGAATTCGCGAGGCAACCATTATCGGACAAGGTATTGGAATGGCCATGAGAGGACTGCGACCCATTGCAGAGATTCAGTATCTGGATTACTTGTACTACGCGTTGCAAATCATGCGCGATGACCTGGCTACTGTGCAGTACCGCACACGTGGTGGTCAAAAAGCCCCATTGATCATACGCACCCGCGGACATCGATTAGAAGGGATTTGGCATTCGGGATCGCCGATGGCAGCAATTATTCACTCCGTACGAGGCATGCGTGTATGTGTCCCTCGTAACATGACTAAGGCTGCAGGAATGTACAATACGTTGCTCGAATCAGATGAGCCGGCGTTGGTTGTGGAATGCCTCAATGGCTACCGAAAGAAAGAACCTCGTCCCAACAATCTCGGTGAATTCAAAATTGCTCTCGGGCAAGTTGAGGTTGTACAGGAAGGCACTGATTTAACCATGGTTTCGTACGGATCGACGTTGGCTATTGCTGAGACTGCGGTCAACCATTTGGCGGATGCCGGAATCTCTGTAGAATTGATCGACGTGCAAACATTATTGCCCTTCGATTTGAACCATGATATTGTCAAGTCCCTGCAGAAAACCAATCGACTCATGCTCGTTGACGAAGATGTTCCGGGGGGGACGACCGCCTTTATGCTCGATCATATTCTGAACGAACAAGGAGGATACTATCACCTCGATTCTCGTCCGGTAACGTTGACAGCCCAACCGCACTTGCCCGCTTATGGAACCGATGGGGACTATTTCAGCAAGCCTTCGGTAGAAGACATCGTTGAAACTGCCTACAGTATCATGCATGAAGCAAATCCCCAACAATACCCGGCATTGTGAGCGTTCATGAGGTCCAGCTGGACAAGGAATTTATCCAGTTGATTCAATTGCTGAAGTTTGTCAACGTGGTCCAGTCCGGCGGCGAAGCTAAATTTGTCGTTGATGAAGGTCTCGTATGGGTCAATGGCGAACAGGAATTCCGCAAGAGGCGCAAATTGCGCAAGGGAGATGTGATTCAGTTCGAAGGCGAGGAAATCAAGGTGGTTTAAGTATCCAGTTTGCTCAGCCCGTTCAAGGCAATGAATGTTCCCACCAGTAAAATTACAGCGGCGAGCGCAAATGGAGCTCCCGGAAAGTAATGCTCTGTAGACGTCGTAAATGTGCTAAACACCTGAGTCATTAAAGGAGGTGTAATGATCATGGCTAAGCTGGCCATGCTCGTCATGGTACCTTGTAGATTTCCTTGTTCGCGTTGAGAAACGTGGTTGGATATGAGGCTTTGCAATGTGGGCGATCCAACACCCCCCAAACAATAAGGAATCAATGCGGCATACAGGATATATTCCTCAAATGAAAAAGCGTACATACCCATTCCTACTGTCCAGCATACAAATCCAATCAATATAGTGCGCCGGCTTCCAAAGCGTGATACAATCTTGCCCAGAAGAAATCCCTGAACAACTGCGACAAGGAGCCCCACAGCGGCCAAACTCAATGCCACTTCAAAGGCTCCCCAATTGTACATTTCGATGGTAAAGTACGTCCATACCGAAGGGAGTGTTTGTCCGGCGACCATGGCAAGAAAAAAGGCAAATAGCAATGCTGCAAACGCTTTGTAGCTTCCCAAACGAAACAAGGATACTCCGGGAATCATCTTCTTGAAATTCACCGGACGACGGAGTTCAGGCTTTAACGATTCGGGAAGGATGAAGAATCCAAAAAGCAAATTGAGCAGTGTCAATCCGGCGGCTACGAGAAACGGGACTTCAACGCCCCACTTGGCAAAAATGCCACCAATGAGGGGGCCGATTATAAAGCCCAGTCCAAACACGGCTCCAATCATTCCAAAATTTCGGGCTTTCTCCTCTTGCGTGCTCACGTCTGCTACATACGCCATGGCTACCGTATGGCTGGAACCGAAAATACCGGCCAGAATGCGGCCAAAAAACAACCATGCAACCGAAGGAGCATAGGCGTGGATGATGTAGTCAATTCCCAGTCCGGCCAGCGCCATGAGTAGCACCGGTCGCCTACCAATACGGTCGCTAAGTTCACCCATAACGGGAGCGAATAGAAACTGCATAGCCGCAGTACTCATGAGCAACCAGCCTCCTATGCTCGCAACTTCACCCGTTGAAAAATGCGTGAGTTTCTTGAGTAGGTCAGGGATTACGGGAATTATAATGCTGAACCCCACAACATCCATCAGGACGGTCAGGAGGATGAAAATCAGCGCACGTTGTTTTGCTCCGGCCATTCGGCAAATGTAGCGCATTGCAACAATCAAAAACGGAAAAACACAGGTGCAACAGTGTTAATTTATTTGTCAGCAAGGCCATTGAAAAATGGCTATATTTCCGCTTTTTAGAAACCTGACATCAAGGCGCACATGTATAAGTGGGCTCTTGACTATAGACTGTTCAAACTATGCTTAGAAAAGGATTGCTTTCCATATTGGCCTGCCTGCTGACCATCATGGTTGCCGCTCAGGGAGGAACTATTCAGGGCAAAGTGTTGGATGCTACCACCGGTGAGCCAATCATTATGGGAAACGTGGTGATTCAAGGCACCACCACTGGTGTTACAACCGATTTTGATGGCGTCTTTGAAATTAAGGTGAATTCGTTTCCGGTTACTCTTGAGTTTACCTACATCAGCTACCAAAAAGCTACACGATCGTTTAATCAGTCGGCTTCCAATATCTACATCCGTTTGGAGGCGGATCAAGTATTGTTGTCTGAAGCAGAGATCGTTGGAGAGCGTATTTCTGAGAAACAAAAGCAGTCGGCACTGACGATGGAAACCATGGATGTGCTGGCCATCAAAGAGGCTCCTTCAGGTAATTTTTATGAAGGCCTGGGAAACCTCAAAGATGTTGACCTCACCTCTGCCAGTTTGGGATTCAAGATCATCAATACACGTGGGTTTAATTCTACCTCTCCTGTGCGTTCACTTCAGCTCATTGATGGCGTAGACAATCAATCACCCGGATTGAATTTCTCCCTCGGTAATTTTCTTGGAGCATCCGATTTGGATGTGATGAAGGTAGAAGTCATAGCTGGCGCGAGCAGCGCATTTTACGGACCGGGCGCTTTCAATGGTGTGGTGAATATGACCACAAAGGATCCATTCACTTTTCCGGGATTCAGCATGTACATGAAGAAAGGCGAACGCGGGTTATGGGAGTATGCGATTCGCGTAGCAGAAGTGGTGAAGAATCAGAAGGGTGAAGACAAGTTTGGCTACAAAATCAATTGGTTTTCAATGAATGCCCGTGAATGGGAAGCGGAAAATTACGAACCGATCTACAACTCCCCTCACGATCAGCGAAACCCTTATGGTTTTGACGCAGTGAATATATACGGTGATGAACCTATTGAGCCTACCAACGACGCATTCGACTCACCTGAAGATTATGTTGGGTTGGGCGTGTTTTATAGAAACGGCTACAAGGAAAGGGACCTGGTGAACTACAATACCAATAACCGAAAATTCAATACAGGACTTTATTACAACATCTCGCCCCGGATCAGGGCCAACTATAATTTCAGCTACAGCACGGGTTCAACTATTTATCAGGGAGACAACCGCTATGCCCTTCGGGGTGTGGAGTTTTTTCAGCATAAGTTAGAAATTGGTGAACCCGATAATTGGTTTGTCAGAGCCTACATGACCAAAGAGGATGCAGGCGATACCTATGACATCGTCACTACAGCCGTTCGTTTACAAGACGCCTCGGGTTCAACAAAGGATTGGAATACACGTCTGCTGAATACATGGGGAGCGAATTTCAGCGATGAGGTAGCTGCACTCCCCCGTTATCAGGAAATCATTGATGAAGTCATTAATTCCGGATTGACTACTGAGGAAAAGGAAGCCCTTTTCCGAGAGCTATTGGCGGAATGGTACATGTCGGACTATGACTATTTCAGCAATCTCTATGGTCAGGCGGTAGATATGGTGAACGAACAGAATACCTTATTCATTGATCCGTTCTACGAACCGGGAACGGAGCGTTTTGACGATAAGTTTCATGAAATCACCACGAAGAAGTTTACCGAAGGCGGATCAAAATTCTTTGACCGGTCGGCCCTCTATCATTTGCAAGGAGAGAAACGGGTAAATGGAGAAAGAGTTGAAGTTGTTGTGGGAGCCAATGGTCGTTTTTATCGGCCTGATACTGAGGGTACAATATTTCGTGACACACTCCAATATACTTATGCCCTTGATGATCAAGGGGGGTATGTGCTAGATGACCAAGGTCGACGGGTGGTATTGGATTCAGCGAAGACACAAATAATGAATTATGAATGGGGTGTTTATCAAGGGGTGACAATAAAATTCTTTGAAGATCGCCTTAAAGTGAGTGGTACATGGCGATTTGATAAAAATCAGAACTTTAAGTTTTTGAATTCGCCCGCATTATCGGTGGTGTACACAACTGAAAACGATCACGTATTGCGAGCCACGTTCTCGTCGGCAGTTCGTAATCCAACCATGGCTGATCAGTATCTCTACTACAACCTGGGTAGGGTAACCTTGCTGGGTAATGTTGATGGTCAATTTGAAGCAGGTAATGATTCCCTATTCACCATCGAGTCTTTTACCGATTACCGCAATGCCACCAATCAACTTGTTGGTTTGCAAAGTCTGGAATATTTCAATGTCGACCGTATACGTCCGGAGAAAGCCAAGACGTTTGAATTGGGATATAGGGGTACTTTGTTTGAGGCGGTCTATGTGGATTTAGGGGGGTACGTAAGCAGGTACGAAGATTTTATTGGATACCTGATAGGACTCAATGCCAATTTCAATCAGCAGAATGGTCTGCCAGTGGGAGGTATTCGCGCCTACCGGGTTGCGGCCAATGCAAGCAGCATTGTTTGGACCAATGGATTTAGCATCGGGTTGAATTACTATTTCAAGAAATTCAACCTGAGTGGTAACTACAGCTACAATAACCTGGTGAGTGGTGCAGATGATCCCATCATTCCGGCATTCAATACGCCCCGTAACAAGTTCAATTTGGGTTTGTCGGCCCGTGACATGACCCTGTTCAGCAAAATCCACCACGTAGGATTTGGAATCAACTACAAGTGGATACAGGGCTTTATTTTCGAGGGTTCTCCTCAATTTACCGGCCCTATTGACACGTATGACATGCTGGATGCACAAGTGAGCGTGGATATCCCGAAAATGAATTGCACTGTTAAATTGGGAGGATCCAATATTTTTGGCATCATTCCATTCTTTGACAATGCTTACCCGAATTTTTCTGATAAATTTGAAAGAGCGACCCATAATATGAACCTTCAGGTGTACGGCGGTCCTCGTGTTGGACGACTGCTCTATGCATCTGTACAGTTCGATATTAAGTAAACCATTGAAGTAATTAAATATGTACTAAATCATGAGAAAACATTTACTCTTTGTACTTCTGCTTACTGCCGGTATTTGGCAAAGTGCTTCGGCCCAGCGATACCTGGAAGAAGTCTTTACCGACGATCAGATCATGGTCGAGACCACAGTGTATGCCACCAATATTGATTTTATGACTTCCAATCTGGCCGGTACTAATGTTCCGGTAGATATAGGAACATTGAGCAATGTCGTGGACAACAACCTTGATTTTCCTGCTGCTTACTACGATGTCATGGACGAGTCTACTGATTTGAAGATCACAGACATCAGCATGGATATCTACTACCCCGACATGGAAGTTGATGATATCGATGCTCGTCCGGTGATTGTGTACCTGCACACAGGCAACTTTCTTCCACCACCACTCAACGGTTCGTGCACAGGATTGCGCACCGATAGCGCCGCCGTGGCTCTATGTCGTGGATGGGCACGTCGTGGATATGTAGCCATCTCGGCCGATTATCGCCTCGGATGGAACCCACTAGGTACGACAATCGAAATCCGTCGTGGTACACTTTTGAACGCTGTTTACCGCGCAATTCACGATGCGAAAATGGCAGTGCGTTATGTTCGCGCTGATGCAATGGATAGCAATACCTGGGGCATCGACGAGACCAAAATTGCTCTGTACGGACAAGGTTCAGGTGGTTATATTGCTACCTCTTATGCCACTTTGGATGACGCTCCAACAGAGCTGTTCCTTGACAAGTTTCTCCCTAGTCAGTTCGATCCTAACACCAGTTATGTAGATACACTTATGGTAGGTGTTCCTGAAGGTTGGGGATTTCCTAACTCGCTCAATCTCTACCGTGACAATGGAGTGTCTGCAGATGTAAACATGGTAGTCAATGCCGGTGGAGCCATGGCCGATGAGTCATGGTTAGGACCTGGCGATGCACCTATGTGCGCCATCAACTGTGTTCGCGATGATTTTGCGCCTTTTGATGCCGGAACCGTTATCGTTCCTACCACTCAGGAAGAAGTTGTAGATGTTCACGGTGCTAACGTGTACATCCAGAAATGCAACGATTTGGGCATCAATGATGTATTTGCCGGAATTCCTGACGGAGATCCTTACACCGATCGTGCCCGTGGTCTTTATGGTGAAACCTTCGAAGTATCAAATGCAGGTCAGATTACTGTGGCCAGTACTCCTGAAGGACTGTTTCCTTTGATCCGTCCATTGGCTAGCTTCCTCTCAAATGAGTCAGCTCCATGGGAATGGTGGGATCCACTTTCACCCATTTCACAGACCGAAATTGCACCGGGAATTACCGCGCATATGGCGTCTCTTGCTTCAAATCCTGACATGTCTCCTGAAAAGGGAATGGCGTATGTAGATAGTATTCAGGGCTACATCCTTCCACGCATTATGTGCGCGTTGGATTTGCCTGAAAACTGGTGTGCTGATGCACCACCGGCAAACAATGAATGTATGGACGCTACAGATATTGACAACCTGTTCCATACCAATTCTACAACAACTGTAATTTCGGATATCTACGATAACAGTGCAGCTACCAGCACGGATTCAGATCCAACAACTGGTTTCCTCGATTGTTTCGGTGAACCTAGCTTTAATGTAGAGCCTGTATTGAACAATACACTTTGGTTCACATTTGAAGGTGATGGAGAGGATTATACTATTGAAACCGGCGACTGTGGTGGCGGTTTGGATGACTACATCGATTCAGGTGATACGCAGTTCCAAATCTATACCGGCGACTGCGGAAACCTCGTTCCTGTAGCCGGAGGTTGTAGCGAAGATTCTGAAAACGCAGTAACGGATAACTACTTTGCCGGACTGGATTTCACTACTGAAGCTGATCAAACGTACTACATCATGATTGATGGTTTCAACGGAGAAGGTGTTGCAGAGGTTGGAGTATTGGCCGATGGTCAGTACTGTATCCATATTACTCAGCTTACCATTAATGTTGAGGAGCTCAATTCATACAACGTGAGCATCTTCCCAAATCCTGCGAAGGATCAGGTACGCATCAATTCTGATTTGATCGTTGATCGCCTTGAGATTTACAATGTAGTTGGTGAAGTGGTTATGAGCGTGGAACGTCCACAATCTCGTTCGCTGACTCTCGATCTAAGCGATTTGAGCGAAGGTATTTATGTGGTTACAACATTTGCCGGTGAGTTGCAATCAACGCAACGACTGGTGATCGAGTAAACCATCAGAAGATATTGAATCTGGAATCCCTCCTGGCTGTGGTCAGGAGGGATTTTTTTATGGTCAAATGTGAGAAATATTTGACTTGATTGGCGATGCTCTTGGTCCGAATTTGGGCAGTATCGCCAAATCGATAGGTCGGATGAAGACATGATTAGGCCGGGTGAAAGAACTATGGATAACAGGGGTGTGAAGTGAAAGCTTATTGGAATTTACTGCTTTCAATAGGAGAGTATCGTGGCGTTATTCCTTTGGAATGACCTTGACCCGGAATTCGATTTCGGTCGGGGTTTCTTTGGTGTTGGCATAAATCGAAACAGTTCGGTATTGCCATCCAATTTTACCGTTGGTGTCGAAAGTAACGGTAATCTCACCCGATTCTCCGGGCATAATTGGAGCCTTGCTGTATTCGGCTTTGGTACATGTGCATTCAACCTTGTAGCTGGAAATGATCAAAGGTTCAGTACCGGTATTAGTGAACGAGTACACACAAGACAATTGCTCCCCTTCAACCGTTTTGGGGAATTTGTGCACGGTTTCTTCAAAAGAAAACTCCGCAAACTGTCCGAAGACAGTTGCGGAGTTCAATATGATTGAGCAAAGGAAAATGAAAAAGATTCTCATCCTTGCTGCTTATGCATTACTGCTTGTTTACTGGAGCTCCTTCTGAAGGAACTTTAACTGGTGAAGCTGGTTGAGCATTTGGATCTCCTTCAACAGTACCTTTAATACGAATCACTTTTGTAGGCTCGTTGGTAGCATTTGAAGTAATGGTAACACTCTTGTTGATAGGACCAACACGCTTAGTGTCATACTTCACTGAAATCGCAGAAGTCTCACCTGGGAGAATTGGATTCTTGTCGCATTTTGGAACTGTACATCCGCAAGATCCTTTACACTTAGAAATGATCAAAGGCTCAGTACCGGTGTTGGTTACGATGAACTCACATGCGCCGTCACCTCCTTGTTGAATGGTACCATAATCATGTACTTCTTTGTCAAGAGAGATTGCCGGACCGGTAGTTACTTCTGATTGTGCGATCATCGCAATGGCTGCACCAAGTACGAACGCAAAAGATAAAACTGCTTTTTTCATGATGAGTTGTTTTGTCTATTCTTATTTGGGTTTTACTGAAACAAATATAATTTCATTTTCGAAATACCTCAGGGCTTTAACAAATGCTTAACAAGCACCGGGGCATGCGCCAAATGGCGCTTCGCTTAATCTTCGGCTGCAATAATTTCTCCCTGGATACGAAGGATCTTCGCAGGTTCGTCGGGATCGTTGCTGTGCACAGTAATGGTTTTGTTAAACGGTCCCATTCTGCCTGAGTCATATTTGACTTTTACCTCAGAGGTCTCACCGGGGAGAATAGGATCAGAGCTGCATTCCGGGGTAGTGCATCCGCACGATTTCTGACATTTACTGATGATCAAGGGCTGATCACCGGTATTGGTTATTGTAAAGACACAATTCACTTCCGAGAACTGCTCCATCTGTCCGAATTGGTGAATTTCTTTGTCAACACTAAGGTTGGGCTCACCGATTGATGGCTGTGCTTGCACTAGCGCAATCGCGCACATACCGAGGAAAAAGGTAAAGATTGTTTTCATGGCTTGTCGATTTTGTTCTGAGCGAATTAACGAACAGGAATTCAAACGGTTTCGATTTTAACAAGCCATTAACGGGATTAACCAGTGCTTAACACTTATGGCTCGGGTGGGTATCACAAGGAGGAGATCAATGATATGGCATCCGCCAAATGGAGAGCCCGTCAAAAAAAGAGGTGCCCCTATGAGCACCTCTACAACCTATTTATATGTAGAATCCAACTAAACAACCTTAAACTTGACGGTTATCCAGTAGAGTTGATCGGTCAATGGAGCGTCGGTTTCAATGCGCATATCTTTCAATTCATTGGCAACTTCATGCTTGAGTTGCTCATTGTCGCATTGTACCTCATGCACCTCAATGGTGCCGCTGCTATTCAGCTTAAAGCAAATGCGGATTTCTTCTTCGAAACGTGCATGATTCTCGAGAGTCATTCCGGAAAGTTCCTGGACGATGTGCTTTCGAATATTATCCAGCCCTTCCTTGTTGTCTTCGTGAAGGGGTTGACTGAATCCTGATAGTGCAAAGACAAACAGGAATGCTGCTGCGGTGAGAAATGATTTTGGGCTCATGGTTTTGCGTTTTGTTATTCTTGTATCTAAATGACACCCGTAGGACGAACAACGCTGCAAATCGTTATGTTAACGAATCTTAAACCCTCAGCTTTGCGCATTGTTGCTGCTCTTTGGCAGGTGAATTTTGGTGCGTGCTTGTGAACACTTAGCCTTGTTTCAGGCTGTGTCTTGCGCCTTGATTCAACTTTGTCCATATCCTCAATTGTGTGCCCCGACAAATGATGTAATTTTGTGGACTTTATTGATTCAAGCAACCCCACATGGAAATTCCGGCGAAGTACGATCCAACATCCATTGAAGATAAATGGTATGAATTCTGGCTGAAGAACCAATTCTTTAAGTCTGTTCCCGATAACAGAGAGCCCTTTACCATTGTCATTCCTCCGCCCAATGTCACAGGTGTACTTCACATGGGGCACATGCTCAATAATACCATTCAGGACGTTTTAGTCCGTCGCGCTCGCATGCTGGGTTACAACGCATGCTGGGTTCCGGGAACCGATCACGCGTCCATTGCAACGGAGGCAAAAGTTGTTCAGAAACTAAGGGCAGAAGGCATCAAGAAGTCTGACTTGTCAAGGGATGAGTTCCTGGAGCATGCCTGGGACTGGACACGCAAGCACGGAGGAATCATTCTTGAGCAATTAAAAAAGCTTGGAGCATCTTGCGATTGGGATCGTACCCGATTTACAATGGATGACAAGTACTCGGAGAGTGTGATCGACACCTTTATTGATCTGTACAAAAAAGGTAAAATCTACCGCGGAGAACGCATGATCCACTGGGATCCGGCGGCAAAGACCGCACTCAGCGACGAGGAGGTAATCTACAAAGAAGAACAGTCCAAATTGTACCACGTTCGCTATCGAATTGTAGGGACTACCGATGAATATGTTACGATTGCAACGACTCGCCCGGAAACGATTTTGGGAGATACCGCCATTTGCGTTCATCCGGATGATGAAAGATATCGTCATTTGAAAGGAGCAAAAGCAATTGTTCCGATAGTCAATCGAGAAATACCAA
>JAGQVX010000055.1 GCA_020437755.1 Flavobacteriales bacterium | reverse complement strand
CAAGGTATACCGGAAACAAGCATTTGTGGTAGTTATCTGAAATCCGATCGGAAGACTGGTGTTGAAGAGCAACAATGCAGCAATTCTTAGTACATTGAACAACCGCTCCTACATTTTGCAAGTGCGCTATGATAGTGGAGCGGTACAATCTGAAAAGCTGGTTGTTAAACATGAGTGATACACACAGAATAGGGTATATGAAACTTTTGGGCTTGCTGCTTTTATTGGCGGCAAGCTTATCTGGCTTTGGACAACCGACGTACAATAATCTGTATGGGGATGAAGTCACAACGAGAATTAGTAATTCTACGCGTTTAATAGGTGACAATCCAGTGTTGTTTAGTTTGGTTTATGATGAAGAAACAGGATTTTATGGGACCGAATTGATGCGCCTTTCGCAAGATGGAGAAGCCATTAGCGCAGATACCACGGTGTTCAGTTGTTGTCCTTTCATTTTCATTGGTCATACGGGATCATACGAAAGTACCACTGATGGAGGTGCAATATGGACAGGAACTTCATCGGCCATGGGTTTAGTTGCTCGTTTTGATGAAAATTTGGATACGCTTTGGACTCAGATATATGATGACATTGGCGTTTATCCTATTGATGCTTTTGATCAGGTGGTAGCCTTGGATAATGGACATTCGATTATTGCGGGAAGGGCTTTTGTGGACTTTGCTCCACGTACTTGTGTGTTAGAAATAGATGAGACGGGACAGGTGGAATGGATAAGTGATGATTTTGTTGATATTAACGGTATGTACGAAGGACCTTTCGATCTTGAACTGGATGCTAATGGGAAGGTTTACGTAACGGGATTACGCTATTCAGCAGATGAATCCGTGCCTTACGTTGCTTGCTACGATCAAACCGGTAATTTTCTGTGGGATGCAGAGTTGGGGGGAGATCAGTTTTTTAGCAGTCTTATTAAAGTGCTTACCCTGAATGATAATTCAGTATTAACGTGCTATCTGCATGCAGATAGCTTGATAAATCCAAACGTCGTTGACTCGTCAATCGGAGAGATCAGATACAGCCATTTTGACAGTGAAGGCAATCTGCTCTCAGAATTTGAGCGAGGGGCTACCAAGTACTTTGGAGTAGTTAGAGACCTTGTTCAACAAGATGATGGCAGTATTCTGGCCGTTGGAAACGAGTGGACGGGCATTGGTGCTTATACAACTTCCTGGCTTCAGAAGCTGGATAGTAGCTATGAGTTTCAAAGTGAAAACAGTTATGAGTACATGGGTTGCAATTTTTGCACCAACCAACTCAATAGCATCACCATCGAACCCGATGGTTCCTACCTGCTTTCGGGATATGTGCTTTTGGACACTTTGCAGTATGACTTTTTACAGCAATCGTGGGTGGTTAAGACAGACTGTGAGGGAAGAATGGAGCCGCCACCACTGGAACTTGATTTGGAGTTTGCCATTATCAACGACAGCACCTTTTCCATCGCTGCTAATGAAAATGTCTTTCACGAGTATTATTGGGATTTTGATGATGGAACTACTACGTGGGGCGATAGCGTAGCACATGCGTTTGATTCAACGGGCTGGTACGACATCCATCTCACGGCTTACTACTGCAATTATCAGGTGGATTCAATCATTCCCTTCACGGCAACTGTAGGAACAAATGAATCGTCGCACGTTCCCGCATTCAAGCTGTATCCCAACCCCACTTCGGGCAATTCCACTGTGGTATTTCCTTCAGCTACCACCCACCCCCTTCGGGTCACCGATCTTCACGGTCGCACATTATACTATACCAAACGTCCCGAACAATCCCATTCCATCCCCAGCGCCTCCTGGCTCCCCGGTATGTACATTGTTACCTCCGGCGCGTGGTCTGAGAAGCTAATTCGCAATTAATCTCCCATCGGCCACGGCGCGATTTATCACGCTGCTTTTTCCCATCGGCATCAGCGCGATTTATCGCGCCGCTTTTTCCCATCGCCCACGGCGCGATTTATCACGCCGCTCTTTTCCCATCGGCACCGGCGCGATTTATCGCGCCGCTTTTAGCTGCCCATTATAATTTCACCTCCCATTCCCTCATTCTCCTTCCGTGCTCTCGTTCTGATCATCCTCCCCCAAATACACCTGGTTCAACAGCCTCCCAAAATGCTCTACCTGTCGCTGTCGGGTGTAGTGTTGTATGGCGGATTCATTGCGCTGCGGCAGATTTTTTCCGGCATGGAGGTCCGTCAGCCAATTCCCTAGCGCCACAGCGGTTGAAAAGGGCTTTCCGGCGCCGGTTTCCTGCATCAACGCGTCTACAATGCCGCCATCTCCCGGTGCTACGGCAATGGGCCGACCACTAGCCAGGTATTCGAAAATTTTACCGCTGTACACACCCTCATACTCGCACCAGGCGGGATAGTACAACACATCGCTGTCTACCATACGCTGCAAGGCTTCAGCCCGTGGTAATCGGCCTTCAATCGTGAGGTGGTCGGTGAGGCCAAAGGTTGTTCCCAGGTGTTCCAGTCGTTTCTGCATTACAGTATCTTTTACGCCTACAAAATGCAGTTGGATATGAGGAATGACGTGAAGCACTTTTGCCACAGCCTCAAAAAGGAACTCCACCTGCTGCTGGGGGTAAAAACTGCCCACGTGGGCTACCACAAAGCCTTCCTGTGGTTGCCGCACGACCTTCGAAAATAGGTCGGCCTCAAATCCATTGGTGATGGTTACGGTAGGTCGGCCACTCAGCTCACCGATAAACCGGGCATAGGGTTCGCTCACGGTGGAAATCAGCATGGCACCCGATGTCCAGCGCTTCCAGTACGATTGAATGAGTCTCCATTGCAAGCGCTCCTTGCGGGTGAGCCGCGGATTGTTGCCCAATACACGTGGATCCCATAAATCTCTGAAATCCAACACGTAGGGAATGCCCCATTCCTGCGAAAGGAGGTGGCAATGCTCCAAATGATAGTGTGGGGAGTATATCCCAAAAAGGACGTCAAAGGATTCCGATGCATGCAACTCACGCAGAAACGCCAATTCCTGTCTGCGAAATTCGGGGAGGCGCGCATGGAGGTCGAAGTGTCCCTTTTGGTATTGCAGGAAGGTCTTTATGGGGCTGTTTCGGGCATTCGCCAAATGGAGTATCGGCAACGCCAGCAGCCGAAACCCATCGCCCTGAATTTCTTGCACTTCCTTGCTTTCATCAGCCCAATTGGGGGCGACAACAGTGACATCCCAGCCGGAGGCGCCCAACCATTTGGCGAATGCCTGAGCCCGCAAAGAAGCAATGACCGACAAAGGCGGAAAATGATATGACAACAGCAATATGCGCTTCACGGATTATGCAAATAAGGCCAATTTAAGATAATACGCGCCGGTGAGCAATGCTCCTTGCACCGCAATGGAAATCAGTAGAATACGAACTACCGGCTGGCGCAATAATGCAAAGACCCACCCAATGAGGAGCGCGTAGGTAAGTCCGTTGGCAATCGAAAAAACCACCACCAGCTCCAGAAAATCATCGGTGTATAATCCGCCTACAATCAATGCAGCTAGCTTGAACAAGAACAGCACAATCTGGAATCCAAATGCCTGCTTTTCCTTGCGCAACACATTAAAAATCGAGGAAATGGGCGATCCGATCAAGCGGTACAGAAAATACACCGATAAGATTTCGGCCGCTGCCCCGGCTTCGGTCCACTCTGCCCCGAAAACCCAGCCGTAAAGGGGTGCTCCTACCACAAAAAGGATCAGCAACGGAACCGCAGAGATGAACAACAAATTCCAATACAATCGCCGTGTCAACGCTCCCAGCTCTTCCGGATTGCGGTGGTGTGTTTCGGTAGCCTTTTGCAGAAAAACCGGACTTATCGCACTGTTCATCAGTCGGGCGGGAAGATCCAGAATCAGTCCGGCGTACACAAGCAGCCCAGCCGGACGAGAACTATCCAGCAGCAAAGGCATGACTAGTATGGGCAGGTAATTCGAAAAAGTATGAATGGCATTTCCCCACATAATATACCGGGGATACTCACGGTATTCCTCACGCGCCACCTTGCGCACCTCGGCATTGGGAGCATTTCGGAGAAAGGCCGTGGCACCCGGAATAATGCGTAATACGTACACCACAATGCGCACGAGGTAGTGGAGCATGGTGGTGAAAATCAGACCTTCAACCGTGCTGGAAATCAGCCATCCATACAGCGCATTGAACGATTTTGTTGCCAGGGTTATCGGCACGGAGATCAGACTCTGTTTCTTGAAACTCTTCACCCGAATGGACCAGTCCAACGCCATGCGGTCAAACGACAGGAGCACAATTGCCGGCCCAAGGAGCCAGATCCAGAGTCCCATGTCTTCCGAGCCAAATGTGCTGTTGATCGTGTTTCCAAAAATGAGCGTGATGAGCAACACCAGGAATCCGGTGATCCAGGTGGCCCTGATTCCAAAACGCAGCAACGCCCGGAAAATCGAATCTTCTCGTGGCAGTACAAAGGCCCGGTTGTATCCCAACGTAGCAAATACGCCCGCTACAACAGCCATGGAATTGAAGATGCTGAAGAGACCGTACACGTCCGGACTGTAAATCCGACTGAGTATTGGGCTGAAAATCAGTTGTATAATGATCCCCGATAGCGATGCCGACAGCATGAACGCGGAATTCTGCACGAACGAGTTGGACGTCTTGAGTGAAGTCCAAAGTTGCTGTATGGCGGCGAAAGGGTGCGACAAGAATTTAAGAATAGCCCGTTAATACAAATCTATGGCTTTGGCTGCCAACCGCAAATAACGCGTAAATTTGATCGACTGCGAACCGTAAACGCATTTCCACCATGAATCGATGCCGCGTCTGCATTTTGACCATTTTTTCGTTGATCCTGACCATGTTCAGCCATTCGGCAAATGGACAGTCACCTGATGAACTACCCGGATTGACCTTCTGGCTGCGATCCGATCAGGGGCTTACCGTGAGCGGAACGATGAAAGTGGGGGAGTGGCAGGATTTAAGCGGGCAAGATCATCATGCCGAACAGGTGAGTGGAACCCTCAAGCCAACGCTGATTGAGGATGTACTCAACGGTTACCCGGTGGTGAATTTCGATGGATTTAATGACTACATGACCTTCCCTGAAGTGGACAGCATCCGAACGGCATTTTGGATCATTCGCGAAGATGGGGATGCTACATCCAATTTTCGTAGTCTGCTCGGCCACAGCAACGCGCTTGATTTTATTCGAGGATCGGACCAGCAGTTGTGGAATATCGACTTTTCCAGCGCTGACGTCCTCAATGGCTCCACGCGCATCAATTTTCAGGATGTAGTGGGCTATGATGCCTTGCTTCCCGATGATTTTGCGATGGTGAGTTTGGTAACTACCGGTAATACAAAAGCCAATCAGCTTACCCTGGACCGTTCGAATTTCGGACGCGTCTGGGACGGCGATATCGTAGAGATTATTTGCTACCGGGAGGCCTTGACTGAAGAGCAAATCGGCGTGGTAGAGAATTACCTGGCCGACCGCTACACCACACCTTTCTACGTTGATGATCCTGTTGTGGTGGAGTATGGATTTTGCGACACAACCATTTGCGCTGCTCCGGGTTTTGAGTCCTATTTGTGGAGCTCCGGAGAAACAACTTCCTGTATAGCTGTGAACAGCACTGACGAGTACATCGTTGAAGCCACCGATCGCTTTGGCCGCATTCACGAGGATACCATCCCAGTTCAGTTTCCCGGCTATTTGGAATTCGTGGACCAAACCATTTGTTTGGGTGATGACTACACCTTCAACACCCTGCTCCCCGTTGAAGACTACACCTTCCTATGGGCCGATGAATCTACCGACAACCAGCTTACCGTCATGGATGCCGATCAGGTGAACGTTCAGGTTACCGATACGCTCGGCTGCACGATCATTTCCGACGTCGCCATGGTATCGGTCGATTCCTTGTCGGTAGCTTTGGAATGGCCGGCAACCGCGGAGCTGTGCGTGGGTAATACCTTGTCCATCAATACCCAGGGCTATTCCGTTGAATCCTATTTGTGGTCCAATGATTCTACAACGGCGTCCATACCTGTGTATGCTTCAGGCACCGTTGAGGTGAGTGTTACGGATGTGTATGGCTGTGTATTCAATGGTAGCACGGAGGTAGTGATTCTCGGTGACGCGCCGCAGCCGGGATGGATCCAAACCGGATCATGTGCCGGCACCGAAATCATGTTTACCTATGACGGGCAAGGCGATCCAATCGCTTCCTACACCTGGTGGTGGGACGGAGACGCGCCCCTCGACGGGCCCGGAATTAATATTCTGGAGAATGATTATGGCATTCACATCCTTCACGTTCAAGTGGTAAGTGACGCCGGTTGCGTAGCGGATTCGGTAAGTACCATCTACGTCGATGCCCAGCCGGTTCCCGATTTCGATTATTGGCTGGCCTGTCGGAACGCCCCCTTATCCATCTACACACAAAGCACGATTTCCGAGGGTGAAATTGATGCTGTGACCTGGGAAGTAAACGGTGAGAATTATACGGGCAACGTCATTGGTATCACCGTTCCAGACCAGCCCAATTTCGACTTGAGCATGACGGTGACCAGCGATTTGGGATGCGCAGCCACGCTCAACACTCAAATCGAAACTCTGGCATCACCAATGGTTTCGTTTGCCGTGGAAGGTGTTTGTCTGGGTGACCTTACCGAGTTTACCCCCACTGTCGATGCCGATGAAGCCGGAGGAATTGCCAACTACACCTGGGATTTCGGAGATGAGAATGGTTCCTTTGCCGCTTCTCCCCAGCATTTCTACACCCAGGCCGGTGTATTTGCACCACAAGTCACAGTCACGGCAAACAATGGCTGTTTAGCCAATGCTCAGCAGTCCATCGAAATCTTCCACCTGCCCACCATCAGCCTGCTCACCGATTCGGTATGTTCGGAAATGGAGATGCCACTCATGGCGGCTATTGATTTTCAGGGAGATAGTGAAGGCTCCATCCTCTGGAACATAGAATCTATCGGTTTGGCCAATGGCAATCCGGTAGCGGTGAGCTTTAGTCAAACAGGTATGTACGACGTTATTATTGCAGCAGAGTCGGCTTCAGGATGTGCAGCTCAGGAAATCACCATGGTTGATGTCATCGAATTGGAAAGTCTGTCCATCGACGTGTCCCAGTTGATTGGCTTGCCCCCGTTGGAGGTTCAGTTTTCGGCAGTTCCGTCGGATTCGGGATTGGACCTCCTATGGACTTCAGCCGACGGCGGCACCGGGGCGGGCGATCAGTGGTGGCACACGTTTGAGGAGGAAGGAGTTTTTGAAGTCAATTTGTTATGGACCAATTCATTGGGTTGCTTTTCGGAGGAATATGTGGACATTCACGTTACGGAGCCATTTGCAGACTTGCGCATTGAAGAAGTATATCTGGCACAAGGCCAAATGGGTACCGAAGTATCTGCATGGGTGGTCAACGACGGGAACTATGTGGTGCATGAAATCACTATGCATTGGAATGCCTGGGGCGAATCGGCGGTTTCTGAGAACTGGAGCGGCACGTTGCAGCCCGGGGAATCCTTTCCCTTTACCTTCACTTCGCAATCTGCCCAATGGGGCAGCGATGTAGTCCTTTGTGTGCGAGCTACGGAAGCCAATGCCGTGGCTGACGAGCTCACTCCGGTCAACAACGAAAAATGTCAAACCACGGAGGCTTCGGAGTCCCTGGTGCTTCTCTCGCCAAGCCCCAACCCGGCATCCGGTCTCATGAACCTCACCCTCATCAGCGACGCCTCTCAGGAAGTAGTCATCCGCCTGCACAACCCCTTAGGGCAGCTTGTGTTTGAATCATCCCCACAGCAACTTCAAGAGGGTTTGAACCCCCTGACTATTGATGTAAGCACGTACAACGCGGGCCATTATGTACTCAGCATTTCCTCGGGAAGTGAAGTATTGAAGGAGAATGTGATGGTGGGAGGTGAGTAAGTTGAATTCATACATTGTGACTACATCCGACTGAACATCCCTGCTGGTAATATCTCCAATTCCAAAGAGGACTTACATATAACGAATACGAACCTACCCCATGATCCAATACCAAATTGAAAACTCCCTTGACGTCGAAGAGTTTCGCAATATCCTGAAGAACTCCACCCTTGGGGAACGCCGGCCTATTGATGACGAAGAAACCATGAAGAGCATGGTTCAACACGGCAACCTAATTGTCACTGCCCGTCACGAAGGGAAGTTGGTAGGGGTAGCCCGCTCCCTTACCGACTTCAGGTACTGCGCTTACTTGTCAGACCTCGCCGTGGATTCCTCTTACCAAAGACAAGGGATCGGCAAGGAGCTCATCCGCCACACCAAGTTGGCTGCCCCCCTGGCCAAGATCATCCTCATAGCCGCCCCCAAAGCGATCGACTACTACCCCGCCATTGGAATGACCCGCCATGAGCATTGTTATTTTTTGGATGATGTGGATGGGTTGAGGTAGAAATGTTGAAGCGATTATTAAATTTATTGATACGTTCTTTAAGTGATAGATTCTTAGGAAGTCATTCGCTTTTCACGAAGTATTTGGTTGGATCAACTACCAGCGTCGCAAAAAGAGGTAAACTTGTGAAATGGGCAGCCACAGAATGCCTCTGGCATATGGTGGGCGTTAGCATGTACTCAAAACCTTCTTGCAACCATGATCAAACTAATGCGAACCATGAGAAGAAAGTCGCTCAGTGAAAATAGATTCACTAGATACCTAGCATACGCAGCAGGCGAAATTGTTCTGGTGGTAGCGGGTATTCTTATTGCTTTGCAGCTCAACTCCTGGAGCGACCAGCGAAAGAACAAGGTGTTGGTGGCTCAATATACCGAGAACCTTATTGAAGATTTGGTCGAGGACAGTACTCATATTCAAGCTGTACTTGCAGGTATTGCGAAAGACACAGCGCTCCTGGCCAAGTTTGAAAGCAGAGTACGCAACTCACCTTATCCTCTGGATACACTGTGTTTCATTGCTCGCTATGATTACAACTTTTATATCTATGGGCAATTCGATTTTAACAATGATACCTACAGCGTATTAAATTCTACCGGGCACATCGCCTTGTTTGATAAGGACATTATTAGCGAATTGAATGTGCTGTCAAATCAACAAGATCTTGCGTTGGCGTCCACGCAACAAACGTTCGACAGTTATCGAAGCAATATTCATCGATACGCTCAACAGTATCCTGTCCCTTTTGAATCCAACCTTATTACAAATGGCAGTGTACTCGCAGATACGATTTGGAACCAAATTTCCTTAATTGAGCATGCTACTCAGTTTAATGCACTTGTACTCGCCAAGGGAGATTCTTACAGGTTGGCATTAAAATCCCTTCCTATACTAGCCGATCAGATAAATGATCTACTCGAAAAATTGCGAGAATAAGTCCCTGGGGGGGGGGAGGGGGATATTCCCGTGAATATCGGCGTTGAAGATGGTCTAGGACGTTTACCAATGGCTTGGCTCACTTACTCAAAATACCGCATAATCTTATGCCCACCTTCAATGAGGTACTTATCGCGTTTGAACAACTCAACGTCGCTCTTCACCATTTCGCTCACGAGGTCTTGTAGGGTGTGGCGATGTTTCCAGCCCAGCTCTTTGTACGCTTTTGAAGGGTCGCCCACGAGCAAGTCAACTTCGGTAGGACGGAAATAACGCGGATCTACTTCTACAATCACTTCGCCGGTGGCTTTGTTGATGCCTTTTTCGTCTACTCCCTTGCCGGTCCAGTCCAGTGCAATGCCAACTTCTCCAAATGCAAGCTCCACAAATTCCCGCACCGAATGCGTCTCACCGGTAGCCAACACATAATCGTCGGCAGTTTCCTGCTGAAGCATCAGCCACATGCCTTCTACATAGTCCTTCGCATGGCCCCAGTCGCGCTTGGCGTCCAGGTTTCCGAGGTATAATTTCTTCTCCAGTCCCAGGTGGATCTTGGCCACTGCCCGCGTGATTTTTCGAGTTACGAAGGTCTCGCCGCGTATCGGACTCTCATGGTTGAACAATATGCCGTTGCAGGCATAAATATCATAGGCCTCCCGGTAATTCTTCGTTATCCAAAACCCGTACAACTTAGCCACGGCATACGGACTCCGCGGATAAAAAGGCGTTGTTTCCGTCTGGGGGATCTCCACCACTTTTCCATACAATTCCGAAGTTGATGCCTGGTAAAATTTGCAGTCGCGCTCCATGCCCAAAATACGCATGGCTTCCAGCAAGCGCAAGGTTCCAATAGCATCAGCATTGGCAGTATATTCCGGAGTTTCAAACGATACCGCAACGTGGCTCATGGCGGCCAGATTGTAAATCTCGTCAGGCTCAATTTGCTGGACAAGGCGTATCAAATTGGTGCTGTCGGTGAGGTCGCCATAATGCATTTTGAAACGCACGTCATGTTCATGCTGATCCTGATACAAATGATCCACACGGTCGGTATTGAAAAGCGAACTGCGCCGCTTGATTCCATGCACTTCATATCCCTTCGAAAGCAGCAGCTCCGCAAGGTATGCCCCATCTTGTCCGGTAATTCCGGTTACCAATGCCTTTTTTCCTGCCATAAGCGTTGAATGAGGCGCAAAGATAGGTATTTGATCAGGAGATTACAGCGCACATCTCGCGCAGGTCACAATCCTTTTCTGGCATTCGCCAAATGGGTTTCATCGCTAACATTGTTTTCGGTGGTTCTCGGGTTCCTGTCAGTCAGGCATTCGCCAAATGTAGAGGGTCCAAAACAGAACCTTTGGCCGCCGTACTTTTGTACGTCTTGGAGGCATTTGCCAAATGATGGGGTATCCCATTTGGCGAATGCCACATTCTTAATGAACTTCGAAAACAAGCATAATCCTTCGGTCTCATCTCTTTTGGCGGATGCCGTAGAAATAGTCAAGATCTGGAATTCCTCATTCAATGACGTCAAACCTCATTTGGCGCATGCTTGAACCTCCTTATGATAAGGAACCGCTGAAATGTAAATGCAGGAATATTCAGGATGGTGCGTATGAGCCTAGCTGAGCTGTAACGAAGAAAGATTGCGGTAAATGCCGTTTTCCAAAGCGATAAGCTCGTCATGAGTTCCTTCTTCCCGTAACCGTCCGTCTTCGAGGACAAGGATCTTGTCGGCATTGCGGATAGTGCTCAACCGGTGCGCTATGACAATACTCGTACGACCCTTCATGAGGTACTCTAATGCACCTTGCACCAAGCGTTCCGACTCCGTATCGAGCGAACTTGTAGCTTCATCCAACAGCAAGATCTTGGGGTCCTTGAGAATGGCCCGCGCAATAGCGATGCGCTGCCGCTGTCCGCCCGAAAGTTGCACCCCGCGCTCTCCTACGAGGGTCTCGAAGCCATCGGGGAATTTATTGATGAACTCCAATGCATTGGCCTTTTCCGCCGCGTCACGAATCTCGTCTTCCGTGGCATCAAGTCGGCCATAAGCAATATTTTGTCGGATGGTACCTCCAAACAGCATTACCTCCTGAGGAACAATGGCCATATGCTTGCGCAATGCCTTGAGGTCGTAGTCACTAGCGGGCTTCCCGTCAATATTGAACACGCCCGAATCGGGCTGGTAAAAGCGCAGAATTAGCGCGGTAATGGTCGATTTTCCGGCTCCACTGGGCCCCACAATAGCCACCTGCTGCCCCGGATTGACCTCGAAAGTTACGTCGTGCAATACCTGCACTTCCGGACGATTGGGGTAGGTAAAACTCACCTTGTCAAAAGCAATATGACCATGGATATCAATATCGGTGGTCGACTTGCCCAATGATCCGTCTTCGGGGTCTTCATCGATCAGTTCCAGGACTCGCTCCACAGCACCAAATCCTTTTTGCAGTCCTCCGTAAAGTTCCGCCATGCCTCCAATGGAAATTCCAATGGTCATGGCCAGCAGCATGAACTGAATCATGGATCCGGGTGTAAGTTCGTTGGTGTCAATAAGATGAACCGCATACCACAACACGCCCACGATGGTGCCAAAAACGCACAGAATAATAAAAGAAGCCAACAGTCCGCGCCACACTCCTGTGCGAATAGCATAGCTGCGAATACTGGTCACGCTTTTACGGAATCGATCAGATTCAAAAGACTCGTTGGTGAAGGATTTCACATTCACAATTCCCGAAACCGACTCCTCAACAATATGCGTAGAACGCGCTACCTCATCCTGCACGCCTCGCGACAAACTGCGGATATACCTTCCGAAATACACGGCTGCCAAGGCAATCACGGGTACTACACCGAGCATCATGAAGGTGAGTTTGGCAGAAGTATAGAAGAGTAAGAACAACCCGCCCACAATCAGCATTGCTTGTCGCAGTAGCTCGGCCAATGTGGTGTTGAGAACTTCCTGAATTTGTGAAATATCACTGGCCATTCGGCTACTCAATTCCCCCACACTTTTCTGCGTGAAAAAGACCATGGGCAGGGTTATGAGCCGGTTGTACGCCTCGGTGCGGAAATCGGCCAGACTGTGCTCGGTGACGTACGAGAACAGGTATACACGAAAGAAGGAAAAGAAAGCCTGAAGCAGCAGCACACCAAAAAGCACAAGACCAATAGTGGTCATGTCCATTTCAAAAGGGATTTGGTAATCGAGGGTGCCTCCAAGTAAATTGGTAGAATCTACCAGGTAACGGGTAAGCTGGGTAAAACTCAGAAACACCAGGCTGGTGAGGAACAAAAACACCAATCCCAAAATATAGCGCCACTTGTATGGAGCCATGTACTTAAAGATGCGTTGTGCACCCTTCAACGTTCCCTTCTGATCACTGCGTGCGGATGAATTGCTGTCTCTGCGGGCCATGCGAATAAATTGGGTGCAAAGGTAACAATTCGGCAGGGGAGGAGTTCATAACGTTTCACAATTCGGGATTGGAATGAACCGCGCGAAAATGTGCACTTTTGCAGCAGCGTGAAGAAATTTCATGCGATGCGTGCATATTTGTTTGCACTTTCGTTAAAACCTATTATCTTTGCGCTCCCTTTTAGAAAGGTAATAAGTACAGCTATGAGCAAGAGAACATTTCAACCTTCAGTAAGAAAGCGCCGTAACAAGCACGGATTCCGCAGCCGTATGGCCACTGCTAACGGTCGCAAAGTATTGTCTAGCCGTCGTGCGAAAGGCCGCAAGCGACTCACCGTTTCAGATGAGCGTCGCCACAAAGGTATCGTACACTAAGATTGATATTAGTCAACTCAAGATACGAGGCTGCTTCTTCACTGAGGTGGCCTTTTTTTGTATGTTGTGAATTCAAGAATAGACCAAGCTTCTTATTTTCCTTTATATACACCCTTCGGGCATGCGCTGGTTGAAAATGGTAAACTTTGATTTATCTTGCTGCTGATTCAGTACGTTTCGCGAAGAGCCCATGAGAAGAAATCTTTTGTTTATTACAGTTTCCCTGGCAATCATAGCATTGTTGGGTTTCCAATTTGCACCAGGCGGCAAGAGTAAAAGTGAGTTATTTACCATATACCTGGTCAGACATGCAGAGAAGGACGTGGGAGCGAACCCCGGTGATCCTCCGCTCACGGCGTGCGGGGAGCAGAGAGCCGAACTTCTCAGCAGCTTTTTTAACGACGTGCCACTTGAAGCTGTTTATAGCACTCCATATTCCAGAACACAGCAAACGGCCTCTCCAACAGCGAAGGCTAAGGGTCTTATAATTCAGGATTACAGTGGAAATGATCTTGAACGTTTTGCCCAAATTCTTATCGATGCTAAGCAAGATGCGCTGGTTGTGGGGCATAGTAATACCACAGGCGTATTGGCGGGAATATTGGCCGGAGAGGACATCGGCGCATTCGATGAGGCCATATACAATCGCATCTATCAGGTCGTAATTTCTGAAAAGGCCGGTCGACTGCATGTATTCCATACTTCCTTTAGTTGCGGTCAGGAGTAATGAAGCCTCTCTTTTAGGTTTGCTTTAATTGCAAGATTGCGATTCGCTTAAGACCTATTTATTTATTTCATTACATATTCATAACCAAAACCTGCTGGAATGAAAACCAAAACTGCGCTTGTGCTTGTCGGCTTGCTGGCAATGTGCTCCATGGCCTTTGCTCAGGTCCAAATCGACAATTATTCTGTTGGCCTATCCGGACAAGTCCAATTGTCCATTCAGGGTCAGGCCGACAAATACTATTTGCTTCATGCGCAACACAGCCCTTCCTTTGAGTGGGTGGCCTCTATGACCATGGGGGTTGATGGTACTATGGTCATAACGTCTCCCGGAGAAGCGTATCCGCTGGAAAACTACACCATAACGGCACACGATATTGCCAATCCTGATGATTGGGATGGCGATGGCATTGACGACATAACGGAGTTTAACAATATGCCGCCGGATGCTCCAATAAATTATGCCTACGCCGTGGATATTATCGATGGAGCTACATCTATTCCCGATGCCGAAACATTTATGACGCTCGCCACACAAACTGATTTGAGCTGGGCTCCGTTTTTAGATGGGCAGATGTATGTCAAATTCGGCATTCTCGATAGAGACACTCCTCAACCGAAGGTGTATTTCATCAATAGCAACACCTACATTATACACGCCACCTTCTTCAATGCCATTGGGGCAACAGTGAGCGGTGATGATAGTTCGGGAGAGATCGTTTTTAATGCCAATGATATTCTCCCCAATGGTGTCATTGGTAGTTATTCGTTCAATTTCACCTTTGGAGCGTCGTATGATTATGCGGCTACCCAACGGACGTATGAGCTGTTGATTGCAAACATGCCTTTTTTGCAGAACAACATGAATCACTTCATTGGTCAGTCGTATGAGAATACCTATCTGAATAACTATGCCGATGATTTTGAAGGTTCAACTATTGACGTCGTTTTAGAATCTGAAGTATTTGCTGAGATCGACTACATCCCGTTTCACGAGGCCGAAGGATATGGTTTGCTGAGGCATATGACTTTTGATGAAACACCGGGATCCCGGGATATTGTGATTTATGATGCGCTGCCAAACTCACTACCACGTGTGGGCGGGATTATAACCTCTGTGGTGCAGACGCCACTCTCACACATCAACCTCAGGGCAATTCAGGATGATATTCCCAACGCCTATATTGCAGATCCACTGTCCATAGACTCAATTGCAAGTTTAGTTGGTGGCTATGTGCACTACATAGCCGAAAATGAAACGTTCCAAATTCATTCAGCTACGCTGGAAGAGGTGGACGCCTGGTATGAACACTTGCGACCAACAGAACCTCAGATTCCGGAGAGAGATTTGAGTGTTCAGGAGATCATGCCACTGGATGACATAGCTTTTGAAATGTCCTCCGCATTCGGAGCGAAATGTTCCAATGTGGCCACCATGAGAACATTTGACCTTCCGGCAGGTACCATTCCCGACGGTTTCGGAATTCCGTTCTATTACTACGACGAATTCATGCAGTACAATGGCTTTTATGAGGAAGCGGCCGTTATGATAGACAACCCATCATTTCAAAACGACATCAACTTCCGAATTGAGCGATTGGCTGATTTCAGAGATGATATCAAGGATGCCCCCATGCCGCAATGGATGATGGATGATTTGCAATCCATGCATGAGTCTTTCCCTGTTGGTACTGCTGTTCGTTGTCGATCCAGCACCAATAATGAGGATTTGCCGGGATTTAGCGGTGCCGGGTTGTATACATCTAAAACCCAATATCCGGATGAAGGTCATATCTCTAAATCCATCAAGCAAGTATATGCCAGCATGTGGAATTTCAGAGCCTATGAGGAGCGCGATTTCTATCGGGTAGATCACTTCCATGCTGCCATGGGAGTGCTGTGTCATCCCAATTTTCAAGAGGAGAAGTCCAATGGGGTGGGCATCAGTATTGATCCCATTTATGAGACAGATAGTACCTTTTACCTCAATACGCAGGTAGGTGAATCGCTTATTACTAACCCGGAGGAAAACGCAGTTGCGGAGGAGATCTTGTTGTATCAAAATCCTTCCGAATCGGGAGGGTATCTGGTATTGACTCTCTCCAATTTGGTGGATCAGGGCGAACTCGTCATGGATCAAGTATACTTGGATCAAATGCGGGAGTACCTCACGGAAATTCACCACGAATTTGCAATTCTATACGATGTTGCGGGTATCGATGGATTCGGAATGGATATCGAATACAAAGTCACGGCACAGGATCAGCTGGCAATCAAACAAGCACGACCCTGGGTTTCTTTTTGGGCCGGTATCAAAGCCAATAATGATCTTGGTGTAACTGCAGTGGTCGACCCTGTTTCGTCTTCCAGTCTTGGAAATGACGAACTCGTAACCGCAACAATTGCGAACCAGGGTTTAAATGATATGAGCGACTTTGACATTGAGTTGGTGATTGATGGTGAGTCGGTTGAAACGATGGCTATTTCGGAAACCATTGCACCATTTGGACAAAGCGACTTTCAATTCACAGTTCCGCAGGATTTCTCTGCGGTAGGTGACTATAACGTACGGGTAATTGTTACCGATCCCGATGATGGTTATGGCAACAACGATACACTGGATGTAGTACTGAGCAAAGTCCATGAACTGGATGGGGAAATTGAAATTGGGGATATCGCAGTGACATGCAACAATACGGTTGAGGTCAACGGGATAATTGCAAACAAAGGAGAGAATACCATTACCCTCGTGCAGATTGAAGTGGTTGTCAATGATTTGGTTGTCGATGTGGTTGAAGCTTCTGTGAATGCACCATTTCAAGAACAAGACGCGGTGTTAATTACCATCACTGAAAATCTTGAAGACCTTGAGAACAGCATCAGTTTGAATTTACTTGAGGTGAACGGTGAATCGGATGACGATGCGAGCAATAACTCTGCTACCGCAACCACGACTATGGACTCGGGCTATGATACAATTACGTTAATCATCAACGCGGACAATTACCCTTCTGAAACTTCATGGGAGGTAATTGATGCGGGAACAAATCAAATAATTGCTAGTGGAGGAGTGAATGGAGCGGGTCAGGCATTTACCGAAGACATTTGTGTGAACTATGGTTCGTGTTTCATTCTGATGGTGTACGATTCATGGGGAGATGGTATTTGCTGCGGTTATGGTATGGGTAACTTCCTTGTCCAAAACGCTGCGGGTGAAACCATCGTCAGCAATGATGGTAATTTTGATTATGAAGCGATGGAACAATTCTGTCCAAATGGCGCAGGATGTGTAATTGATGCGGATCTGTATGTAATCAACGCCAGTTCCGATACGGCAAATGATGGTGTGATCAGCATATTCGCCGGGTCTGGGGTAAGTCCGTTCCAATACAGTATTGATGGAGGACAGTCATTCGGAGAAGGAAATACGTTCACGGATTTGGCACCGGGTGAGTACAATATAGTTTTAATTGGGTCGGCCGGACTTTGCTCTTTCGAGCAAACGGTCACCATTGAAGCATGTTCGTTCACATCAGTTGAAATAACGGTGACCAATGCATCTTCTGTGACCAGTACAGACGGTATGATAGAGATTAATCCCACTTCAGGAGTGCCGCCTTATCAGTATAGCATCGATGGAGGGCAGACTTTTGTTTCCTCGAATATATTCACCGGATTGCCGGTAGGACCGTACAATGTTGTTGTATTAGATGCAATGGAAGTATGTGAATTTGAAGGTGATGCTCCGATTTATGCGGAAGACGATATTGGTGTTGAGGAACTGAACGCAGGTTTCGCGGAAGGGATCAAGTTGTATCCCAACCCTACCGATAATAGTTTTAGTATAGAGTTCGCTTCGTTCCTGAGTGAGACCGTCAATATTGAAGTCTATGATCAAATGGGTCGCATGATTAAAGTGGCCACTTTGCTAAAAGACGGAGGCAGGATAGCACGAGTTTCACTAGATGGTTATGGTTCCGGCGCATATCTGATCAGGTGCTATAACAGTACCCAAAGGAAGAGCTTTAAAGTGGTTAAAATTTAAGTTCGACGAGTTGTTGGATTGTAGGGAATACAGTCCGGGAAGAATACAAAAAGCGAATCAGATTTCTTTCCTGGTCTGTAGGAGCTCACCGAATGGTTTGGCTATTGCACGAATACGAGGTTGACCGATTCACACTGCGCTACCGTACGGATTAACTCCGCGTCCACACCACTCGCTTGCCTTCAAAAGTAAGCCAGTCGAGTATGTAGGTGCGTTTATGCTTCAGTGAGGTACATTCATACCACTTGGGAGGTTGTACGGGGAAATGAACATGCATTTCCTCGGCAAAGGCCAGGTCCTCGCCGTAAATCTTGAATACCGATTCCTTGCCGGCCCAAATAAGCGTAAGACGATCCAAATCGTCCGACCACATCCGCAATTCTTCATCATTACAGAACTTATGCTTGATGTTGAAGAGTTTGGGCGTGTCGTCCTGAATATCCAACCCAACAGGCTTTTCGCCAACCGCTAACCCTACAATATCATCACTATGTGAAATGGAAATGTGAACTCCGGGAAGTGTGGGCTTGCCGTTCTCGAGGTACACGATTTTATCTCGAATTTCCAGCCGCTCCAGGAGCAGGGCACCCCCGAGTTCTTCACGTCGTCTTTTATCGGATTTTCCCTTAAACGACTTGACCAAATCGGCATATTGCGGGTCGTTGTGGTCTTCCTCAACCTTCCACAAAAAAAGCCTCGTATTCGATTCTGTTGGTATCTCTCCTACTAATGGCATAGCCCAAAGGTAAACTTATCCGCTTCATGATTGTTGTCTACTCGGGCAGAAAAAGTAATTTTGCACTCTGAATACAGGCGAAAGCCTTGAATGTTAACACATAAGGAAGCTCGTCTTCCACAACAAAAACAAATCTATGAGCACAGCAGCTGTGACATTTGACGATTACAAAGTAGCCGATATTAAACTGGCCGCCTGGGGACGTAAAGAAATTACCCTGGCTGAAGCAGAAATGCCCGGTTTGATGTCTATTCGTGAAGAATACAAAGCGTCTCAACCCCTTAAGGGCGCCCGTATCGCGGGTTGTCTGCATATGACTATCCAGACTGCCGTACTGATCGAGACCCTTGTGGATCTTGGTGCTGAAGTACGTTGGTCTTCTTGTAACATCTTCTCAACTCAAGACCATGCCGCTGCGGCAATCGCAGCAGCCGGTATTCCGGTTTTTGCATGGAAAGGAGAATCGGAGGAAGAATACGACTGGTGCATTGAGCAAACCCTCCACTTTTCAGATGGCCAGCCTCTCAACATGATCCTCGATGATGGAGGTGACCTCACCAATGTAGTTCTCGACAAGTATCCTGAAATCGCCGCTGGTGTAAAAGGTATTTCGGAGGAAACCACTACCGGTGTACTCCGCCTCTACGATCGTGAAAAAGCAGGAACTCTTTCAATGCCTGCCATCAATGTTAATGACTCGGTAACCAAGTCGAAATTTGACAATAAATACGGATGTCGTGAATCGTGTGTTGACGCTATCCGCCGTGCTACCGACGTAATGCTCGCTGGTAAAGTTGCTGTTGTTGCCGGATTTGGTGACGTGGGTAAAGGTTCGGCTGAATCACTCCGCAACGCAGGTTGCCGTGTGATTGTAACAGAAATCGACCCGATCTGCGCGCTTCAGGCGGCAATGGAAGGATACGAAGTGAAGAAAATGATCAACGCAGTTTCTGAAGCCGACATCGTAGTTACAGCTACTGGAAACAAAGACATCATTACCGGAGAGCACTTCGAAGCCATGAAGGACAAAACCATCGTGTGCAACATCGGACACTTTGATAATGAGATTGACGTAGCCTGGTTGAAGAGCAACCATGGTAGCACTCGTGATACCATCAAGCCGCAGGTTGATATGTATACCGTTAATGGAAAAGACATTATCCTCCTAGCTGAAGGCCGCTTGGTGAACCTGGGTTGTGCAATGGGGCACCCTTCATTTGTAATGTCGAATTCATTCACCAACCAAACCCTCGCTCAGATCGAACTTTGGAAAAACGGTGAAAACTACGACAACAAAGTGTACACCTTGCCTAAGCACCTCGATGAGAAAGTGGCTCGCTTGCACCTCGCTAAGATTGGTGTGGAGTTGGAAGTGCTGTCTGATTCTCAGGCTAAGTACATCGGTGTGCCACAAGCTGGTCCTTACAAAAGCGATCAGTATCGATACTAAGAACAAATCGATCCATAATAGAGAATCCCTCACCATTTGGTGGGGGATTTTTGTTAGCAAGAAGTGCCAAACAATGCCAGGAAAAGCAAAAGGTCGGCAGTATCTGTAGTTCCGCTATTGTTCAAATCACCTATGCAAGGGGATTCCGTGCAGCCAATGCCCCCCAATAGTATAAGCAAATCGGGTGTGGAGACTTCCTGGTCACCATTAAAATCTCCCAGACAAATTACCGCACACTGATCCATTAACGGAGCAGTGACCCAATTGGAGGTTGGGCCATCCAATGTGAAATTCAGCAATGTGCCATCCACAGGATTGTTCACGTGATTACTTTCCAATATAGTGACTGAGGAATTATCTGCTCCTGCAAGTCCCTGGTTAAGGTGATAGTACCTTACGAGTCCGGTTTCGTCTCCGGCAAGTTCACATTGCATAGAAGCCATAACCTCTTCTTCCGTCAAAGCATAGTTCCATAACCTCACCTCGTCCACGCAGCCCGGAAAATAGAAGTTGTTGGTATTGGTGTAAAGTCGGCCAAGCAGCATATTGGGGTAGGGGATAATTCTGTTGGAAATGGTAGTGCCTTGCAAATTACCATCTATGTACATGCGCAACTCATTACCTTGTCTCACGGCCGCAATGTGATACCATACGTTGAGGTCCAGAGAGTCAATACAGGCTACATGGTCAAAATCTCCTTCTAGTCCTGTATTCCCATGCATGAAGCGTATCTTTTGATAGTACACTTCCAATGCCCAGCCTCCTAAATCGAAGTTAAAGGCTGAAATAGGTGCGGAGAATTCCACACTTGTATCTATCTTAATCCAACCCTCGACTGAGAAATCAGAAGAGGAAAAATCTGTGGTTGCATCTGCGGGGATTACGATGTAGTCATCTTCTCCGTCAAAGTGCAAACTGCGCGCCTGGAACTCACATGATCCGTCATCGAAAATTGCTGTGGGGTTGTAGTTTTCAGCTGCTGAATCAGTACATCCCCAATCCTCACTCATCGCGCGCTCACAAATGATAAAACCAAGGTCATATTCCTCGAATACGTTCAATTGTGGATCACCAAGGCCCTTGTTCGGCTGGTAAGACATCGCGTCTCCAAAGGGGTATGGATCTATCCCATCCAGGTCGGTTGTGCTCAATCTCCAGGATACCTCAGTCCCAGACTTGCAAACCAATGCATATTGTTGTCCGGCCAATAATGTAACCTCGCCGGGAGCGAATACATAATCAAAATTGGCAACCGAGCATCCGTCGGCGCGTAAAGGTATTTCTGGATCTGAAATAAACGTCACATCAATAGGATCGTCCTCGAAATCGGGGATGCCTCCGGAGGTGGTATAGATTTCAAGGGTTACACCAGTCCCCGGCTCA
>JAGQVX010000054.1 GCA_020437755.1 Flavobacteriales bacterium | reverse complement strand
GTGTACATAATGGTGTGTATTCCGGCATCGGCTTCTGAAGCATTGAAATGATCATCAGCAACAAGGTCTCCCCAGTATTCGCCTCCTATTGGCGTGGCAAAGTTGAGTGAGATCAGTTCTTCGTCGCTGCAATGAAGCCCGGGACTCGATGAGGTTATTTCAGGCAGACTGAATACAGTCACAGATAATGATCCGGACACAGCGCAGCCATCGGCCGAACCGTATTGATAGGTGAGGGTATGCTCACCCGTTCCGGCAACCGACGGATCGAAAGAAGACTGCTCAACGCCTGCACCCGTCCAGTCGCCTCCCGATGGTGTGGCGCTCAGGAGCACAGGCTCAGAATCAGCGCAGAAGGGTCCAATTGGGGTAAGAGTTACCGACCCCGCTTCGTAAACGGTTGCCGTTTTGGACATCTTGAATACACAGCCTTCAGGAGATTCATATACGTAGTGCAATTCATAAGTTCCGGATTCCAGTGATCCGGGATCAAAGGTATTATCGCTGACACCGGGTCCTTCCCAATATCCTCCGGCCGGATAGCCTTCTTCCAAAGGTTGAGGTGAGCTAAGTGAGCAAAAACTTCCCGGTTCCGGTGCGCTCATAATCACCCAGGGATGGATGGTGATATCATTGGGGTTTTCGGCACCCGTCGTTCCCGGATTGGTGGCATCCAGACGAATACGGTACCCATTGCCATTGGAGATATTGATGGGTATTTGTGCATCAATAACCCCGCTGGAAGCTGAAGATGACAACTGACCCATTGTGTAGGGATTGCTGAAACTACCGTTTTGATCACTCATTTTCAGGATGAACGTATTGTTGGGCTGAATGGTGCCGGTTGATGAGTATTCGAAGGAGACCGCAGCCCCTTGACAAAAGTCGAGTTGGTTGGTGCTCACTTCAACGACAAGGCTTCCACCGCCACCGCCGCCGCCACCACCGCCACCGCCGCCACCACCGCCACCGCCTTCTGTGACGGTAAGCGTTACGGGTATAATGACAAGCGATTCGTTTGTTGCATTGGAGCTAATGACAGCTTCGCTCTCATAAGTACCGGGCGACATGCCATTGGTGTTGATGTTGAAGCTGGCATTGGCAGACTCACCTGCAGACAAGCTCCCTGAATTGGGAAGCGCAGGCATGATCCACTGAGCCTCAATAGGTGCTGTTGCCATCCAATTCAAGGATCCCACGCCGGTATTGGTCATGCTAATTGTTTGAGTGGACATGCTATTAGCCGCTTGTTCCACATTAAGTGATGTGGGACTGTATTCCAGCCATGGTGCCGATTCCAGTGTGAGGTCGCATGAAATATGGAGCGTTCCCTCGTCGGGGTCATTCGATGTAATAGTGAGTAGGGTGGAATACCCCCCGGCTTCAAAAGTGTCGATATCAAAATTGATGTATACCGTCAAGCCACTACCCGGTTCAATACTTCCTTCAGTTTCAGAAAAGTTAACCCAATCGTTTTCGGCAACAATTGACCATACCAGTGGCTGATAACCATTATTCTCAATAGAAAGGGCAATGTCAATGTCGTTACCTACCATGTTGCTCTCATTCACATATTCCGGATTGACTGAGATTTCAGGTGCCGGAACTGATGTGGAAGTGCAGACGGAAAACTCTGAAGTATTTCCATTTTCATCGGTTGCTGTCGCACTGAAATACATGGACTCAAAATCAAAATCATCCGTCGAAGAAAAGGTAAAAGAACCATTCCCTTCAGTGTCTGTTGACACCTCCTGAATTCCAAGGAAATAGCGGCCTTCACCATTGTTTGAGCCATCGCAATTGTCGTTGGCAAAAAACTCTAGAGTATACGATTGAAGAGGGGTAGAGTGGTAAGTCCCCAGAATGGTCAGCTCACCACCTGATACAGAGACGAGGTCAAATTCCGGATAGTTCAGAGCCGTATTTGGACCTTCGTCGGAGTCCAGGTAATCGTTCTCCTGCGGCCAGTTGTCAAACCAGATATCGATCCCCATTCCACCATTGTCGAAAATGGTATTACCACTAATAGTATTGCCGTCGCCGGCACCTCCAAGTAGCAATACTCCATGTCCGTGGCTGTTGGTAATCACGTTACCCAAACCATCCCATCCACCGATAATATTGTTGTAAGCTCCGTCGTCAATAAATACCGAAGCCATGCTCGCCTGATCTGAGGAGAACAGATTTGCCGTTCCGTTTGGATTGGTACCGAAGTGGTTGGATTGAATCGTATTGTCGAATGTGGAACCTTCCAAAACAACGATGCCAACACCATTCGAAGTGGATCCGAATATGTTTCCGGCGTTCAGCGTTCCAATGGAGTTGGCATTTGCTCCACCTCCCATATAGACGCACGAATTGGCTGATCCTATAGCTTCTGTTGCCTGAGCATTGGTGCCAAAACGATTGTTGTACACTGCATTGTCAAATGAATCTTCACCGTAAATGAACACGGTTCCATTATACCCCCCCGCAAAGACATTCCCACTTTCCGGATCAAGACCTCCAATGGTGTTGCTATGGCTATTCATAATGCCCATAGCGGTACTTCCGTTGTTCTCGAGAGAAGTTGTGCCATCAGCTGACAGGCCAAAGTAGTTTCCTTCAAGGGTGTTGTTGTGGCTGTTGTTAAGGTCAGCCGCGCCAATGAACAAGTTGCGTTCTGCGGGATTGCTGCCCCCGATCTGGTTGTTGTCGGAATTCAGGATATACATCCCGGTACCATCATAATCATCTACCGCATTCTCAGTACCATCATCGGATATCCCAAACCAACATCCCTGAACGGTGTTGTTGTCACCTTCATTGAATCCAACCCCCGGACCGGAATAGTCCCTTATTGCAATACCCTGCATTCCCGAGTTTCCACCTGAAAAAGATATGGAGGTATTGCCGTTAAAGTCGAATATTACTCCGTATTCCGCGTCAAATCCGTCTTCTAATCCGAGTGTGTTGGGAGATGATCCAGGCTGTGTCCAGCCATCAAAGAATACGGGGTAACGGTGATTGTCTCCGGGATTGGTGAAATTAAACACCGGACCATTACTCACGTCAAACGAAACAGTCAACAAGCTATCGGCATAGCGTGGGAGCCGCGCGTTCGATTCCTGAACGAGAGCGAAATAACTGCACTTTCCTGATTCTGTGGCACAAACTCCATCGCCGGGAACTGCGTCATATTGATTGCCTTTGCCGTTGATGGTAAATTCGCTCACCCAAGCCTTTTCAAAATGAATGGGAACCCTGCGCAAGTCGCGATTCATACTTCCTGAAGTTTCTGCAGGATAATTGTTCCATACGGTGTAGTAGAGATAGCAGTCCTGATCGGAGTACATGAAGTTTCTCGATGTATCACTGTGATCAATAATAGTGGGATAGGCGCCGTATTCATCGATTGACGCATTGTTGTATGGATCAACGCCGGGTGTATTGACTTCCATGAGCAACTTCTGTCCTGACCATCGAATTAAGTCATCGGAAAGTTGGTAGTAGAAACCTCGGACAAAGCGATCCTCTTCGAGTTGATATTTGGCCGAAGGCCCCACTAGCATCCACATATCAAAAAAGGTGTTGTATGTGAGACTGGTGAGTTGCTTTCCCATTCCTATGTTATGCAACAAATGGTCTTCGACCTCAAATGTATCGCTGTACGGATTGACACTTTCTGTTGTATAATCCTCACCGTTGTAAACTCTCCAACTCGAAGGATCACTGATGTCATCGGTGCGCATTACGCACAACCCACCACCCTGCAAGTAAGACGAGGTACCATTTACATTCTCCTCTGTGTAGAACATGCAATAGTAATATCCATCCGTTGGATGTTTTACGATGTTGGATGGCGCAAAGGCACCCTGTCGACTCTGATATGCGGCATCATAGGTATATGGAACGCTCATGACCAAATGATTCGGAGCGGGTAAGTGGGAAAAGGTTCTTCCTGAATCCACAGATTCAATGAGGCAAATACCGTTGTACCAACATTTCATAATGTCGGAGCTCAGACATTGGCCTTCAATATTGTAAGCATGCCATTCGCTATGGGTTAATCCATACACCGTTTCCCCGTCTTCCGTCCAAATCGCACCAAGCCATTCGGCATAGTTAAAATGCGATGGATCTTCATCCCAGTCAGAATCGAAAACAGGAGCAGAACAGTCAATCTCCAAATGGTCAAAGTCGGTTCCCACCATACGAAATGTGCGTGTATGCATATTCAGCAATTGAATGTTATCATCTGCATCACGGAATGCTCTGGGAGAACCATCAATCGACATTTCGCCGGAGCAGTTGTCGTCATACCAATCGAATACTGTTTCCTTGGGCCCTGTCTGGGTGACTTCGCCGGGGTACATAATCTGACCAGTTGCGATAATAAATGAGGTTGTGAATAAAAAAGTAGTGAGATAGTTTTTCATTTGGAGACCAATTGTTTACGCTTCAAAACTATCTGTATGGGATGTGTACAAGTGTAGGTGAAGGACTTATGCATGGGTAGGAATTCAACTTTTTAGTTACTTTCACCCGGCGACCTTAAACTTTGGACATGGATTTGAAATTGCTCTACATAGACGATTCCCGAGAAGATCGGGAGCTCCTTCGGACGATATTGGATACAATTACCAATAGTATCGAATTGAGAGAGGCTTCCAGTGGTGAAGAAGGACTTCAATTGCTAGAAGCTGATCAAAATATCCCTGATATTCTACTTCTCGATTTGAACATGCCGGGCATGCATGGATTGGATGTACTCAAAGCCATCAGAAGGGATGAACGGTTGAAAGGAATACCGGTCATCGTATTCACGGTGTCAACCGCCAGTACCCATATCACTGAAGCCTTCCGAGCGGGAGCAAACGCAGTGATCAACAAACCGCTTGATCTTTCTGAATACAAGCAAGTCTTTATCGATACGTTCCACTTTTGGCAGAATATTTCTCGTTTACCATCCAAATAGAATCGGATGACAGAGGAGGAACAAAATAAGGAGGTATCCAACCTCAAAGATGAAATTAGGCGCCTCAAGCGACTCTTGGATATTCAGGATCAGGAAGGCTTTCCGGGAAAGATTATGGAACAGTCTTTCCTGGGAGCTAGATTCGTATATGATTTCAGAACTGGTTGCTACGTGTATTGCGACGAAGAAATGGCGCGGTTGTATGGCTATTCGCGAGAGGAGATCTATAACACTCCGGGATTGTCGCTTGATTTAGTTGTTGAAGACGATCAGCCTCGCATTCCTATTGTTGCCCGACAAATATTGAATGCCGATATAGGGGAAGAACTCTCCTACCAATACCGCATGCGTAATCGCACGGGAGAGGTATTCTGGGTCTCAGAGCGCATTAAGGTTTTGGAAAAAGATGAGAACGGACTCACCACAACCATTTCCGGTATTAAAATCCAGGCGCAGACAGTATTGCAGGATGTAAAGCAGTACGTGGTGTTTGACCATATGTTTGGTTCGGTATTCAAGCAAAAGCAGCTTGGGGTAACGCTTTCTGATCGGTCGGGTAATTGGATCCAGGTCAATAAAAAATTCGCCCGCATATTGGGATACACGACCGAGGAAATCATGGAATTGGATTATACACGTATCCTGGCTCCGGAATTCCGTGAACCAGTGACCAGACTGCGCGAAGAGTTGTACGAGGGGAGCAGAGATAGCTACGAAATTGAAAAGCAGTTTGTACGCAAGGACGGTCATCTAATTTGGGTCAAGGTGTTCGGGTTTGGTATCAAACAAATAGACGGTAACACGGAGCTGGTGGTTCACCTCATCACCGAAACAGATCGTGAGAAACGCTTTGAATACCTCATCAAAGAGTCGGAGGAGCGCTTTAAAAATGTAGTGGAAAGCTCAAACACGTGGTTTTGGGAAATCGACACCAATGGTTGTTGGCGATACATCTCCAACAACTTCACCAATATCACCGGTTATCCTGTCAACGATCTCATTGGCGTCCAAATGACCGATTACCGCTCTTCGGAAGAACGTGCACTTTTCGTTGAGACCATTAAAAAGCTACGTGATCACCCCGAAGGTTTTGCCGATCTTGAAGGTAAGTTTAGGTGCGCCAATGGGGAGTATATTCGAATAAGTGCAAGTGGGGTACCTATTTTCAATGAAAGCGGAGAATTGGCGTATTACCGTGGGTCCACAACCAATATCACCGAACGGGTTAAAGCTCAAGAGGCCTTAATGAAGACCATGAGAGACTTACAATCCTCCAATCAGGAGCTTGAGCAATTTGCCTATGCGGCTTCTCACGATCTCCAGGAGCCGGTCCGACTCATGACCAGCTATGCCCAATTGCTTGAGACACGACTGATCGACAACATGGATGAAGACACCAACAGGTATCTCAGTTATATTGTACAGTCGGGTAAAAGAATGCGTACACTCATTCAAAGCCTGCTGGAATTCTCGCGTTTAGGCCGACAAGACATCAACCTGATGGTGACTCAGCCGGCGGAGATTATCAGTACCGTGCTGGAAGATCTGGCAGTTACTATTCAACAATCGAAAGCTACCATTAGTGTACGTGAAATTCCATTGGTAATAAGTGATCCCTTGTTGATGCGTCGAATTTTTCAGAATCTCATCAGCAATGCCATCAAATTCAGCAGGAAAGGAGAGAACCCACGAATCAAAATATCCGCGATTCCTCACGATCAGGTAGTGCAAATCACGGTTGAAGACAACGGGATAGGCATAAAGTCTGATTTCAGCGAAGAAGTATTCACCATCTTCAAGCGACTGCACGCACGTGATCAGTATGAAGGAACTGGCATAGGCCTCACGGTTTGCAGAAAACTCATCGAACTCCATGGTGGAAAAATATGGATAGAATCAGTTCCTGATCAAGGTACTAAGGTCCATTTCACACTCGCTGCAGGCAGCGAAGACCGGGACGAATGAAAAAGCCCCGGATGAATTTCTTCATTCGAGGCCAAGTAAAACTATCGGGTGAGTCGCTTAGGACTTGAAATGCTTCTTCTCCTTGATACGAGCAGCTTTTCCGGTCAATCCACGCATGTAGAAAATACGTGCACGACGAACTTTACCGCGCTTCTCAACTGAAATTTCTTCCAGGAATGGTGATGACACAGGGAAAATACGCTCTACACCAATTCCGCCTGAAATCTTGCGAACCGTAAATGTTTCGGTTGCTCCACTTCCTCGTCGTTGAATCACAACGCCGCGGAACGACTGAAGACGCTCCTTGTTACCTTCCTTAATCTTATAGGTTACTGTAATGGTGTCTCCTGAATTGAATGCAGGCCACTCTTTTACTTCAACCAACTTGTTTGTTATCTCTCTTACCTTGTCCATCGGTTCTGGATTGATGTCCGAAAATCGGGGTGCAATATTACAAATTTATTTTCGATTTCAAGCACCATTGCCGGACTTGATTTTATCAACGACTCAATATTCATTTTTCTGGATGGTCCAAAAGGTCGGGACGACGTTCTTGAGTTCGACGCACCGACTGTTCATGTCGCCACTCATCAATGGCCTTTAAGTTGCCACCCATCAGGATTTCGGGGACTTTTCGTCCGTTGTATTCTGCCGGACGCGTGTAAACAGGTGGTGCCAGTAATTGGTCCTGAAAGGAATCGCTCAAGGCACTGGTCTCGTCGCCCAGGACGCCGGGGATTAACCGTACAATAGCATCGGTCAGCACCGCCGCAGCAAGTTCTCCTCCAGACAACACATAGTCGCCAATGCTGATCTCTCGCGTTATGTACATGTCGCGCACACGCTGATCCACTCCCTTATAATGCCCACATAGCATCATGAGATTAGTCCCCAAACTCAGCTGGTTGCACATGCGTTGTTCCAGTTTTTCGCCGTCGGGGGTGAGGTAAATAACTTCATCGTATTCACGCTCAGCCTTCAATTTCTCAATCAAATCGGCGATAGGCTGTATAGTCATCACCATGCCTGCTCCGCCACCAAAGGCGTAATCATCCACTTTTTTGTGCTTGTCGGTTGAGTATTCCCGTATATCGTGAATATGGATCTCCACGCAATCTTTGTCCAGCGCACGTTTCATAATAGAATCCGCAAACGGCCCCTCCAGCAATCGTGGCAGTATGGTGAGAATATCAATTCGCATGGCGCAAATTTAACCTGATTTACTCAAGTTCAGGCCTCGCAACATCCCTCAATTCTATAAACGGGTATGGCAAAGGCTCTGTGATATGGAGATTTTTAGGCATTCGCCAAATGCGAAATGAGTTTGGATAAGAGCAGGAAGCAAGAGCAAGAGCAAGAGCAAGAGAAAAGAGCAAAAGCAAGAGAAAAGAGCAAGAGCAAGAGAAAAGAGCAAGAGTAAGAGGAGGATGAACGGCGGCTGATGAGCGACAGGCTACGTCATCCAACCTCGGCATGGGCTACGATTTATCGCGCCCATATTTTTGTCGCTGTCCACACCCCTGAATCCATTCTAAATTCTGCATTTTGAATTCTTCATTTTGAATTCATCATCCCCGGTCACGCAAGCGATAAACAAATCTCAAAGCCGACCAATCTTCATTCACCGAGCATACCTTGTTGTCTACCAAACCCAACGCTAGTCCTGTATCCCGAATAATATTCTCATTGATAGTCCGGGGTAGTGCTGATTTTGCCTTGGGCCAACTCACCCAAATCGCACCATCCTTTGGGATTTGCTGCTTGAGAGAAGGGAATATACGCTCCAGTTCATCCGCGTGCTGCACAAAGACATGGATCAATTGCGGACTACCTGCCAGGTCAACAAAACACATCCATCCTTCAGGTGCTTCCACCATTTGGCGATAGCCTGAAACTTCTCCAATTACGGCAACTCGCATCCCTTCCTTAATATTCAGTTTCTCAAATGTTGGCTTCATTTTGCTGTCCTTTCCACGAATGTACGAATCCGCCTCTTTCCAAGCTTCTTATGATTTCCATCAGGGAAATCTTGTGCAGATTTAGTACTTTTCGCCCTTCGGGAAAACACTTCTCAGCTTGTATAAACCGCAACCATGAAGAGAATTTTGAACAGCCGGGCCGCTATCATTCTGGGCATACTTACGTTTGTAGGTGTTGTGAACGTGGCCTTCGTAGAAGAGAAAGAAGCTACTTACTTCCACTCGTGGGAAGAACTGATGAACTATCGAAATGGAGACGGAATTCTCCTTCCTCAAGGAAGCAATAGCCTGTTTACTGGATCAGGTAGATGCGCAGGATGCCACGGTCACGACCCAAATGGTACTGCAAGCATTACCGCGGAAGGTCAGGATGTCAATGTAGCCGACGACTGGAGAGCAACCATGATGGCCAACTCAGCGAAAGACCCTTTCTGGAGAGCCAAGGTAAGCCATGAAGTGACGCTCAACCCACAACACCAGGAAGCACTCGAAGACAAATGTACATCGTGCCATGCACCCCTTGGCAGACATGCAGCTCATTACGATGGAGTTGAGTTTTATGGAATTGCCGACATGCTGCAAGATTCCCTTGCTCTCGATGGTGTTTCGTGCAACGCATGTCATCAGCAGGATCCCGACGGTATTGCCACAACGTTTAGCGGCGACCTTTCTTTCGTCGTAGATACCATCTTCGGCCCCTTTGGAAACAATCCGGATGAGGATCCACTTTTTGTGCAACCCATGCAGTCATTCGTGGGATACCTGCCCATGTATGGCGAGTATACGCTGCGCAGTGAAATGTGTGGAGACTGCCATACCCTGATTACGCGTACAGTGGATCTCGATGGCGAATTTACCGGAGGCGAATTTGTTGAACAAGCCACCTACCACGAATGGGTAAACAGTGCCTACAACAACGAAGAGAATGATGGTGAATGTCAGTCGTGTCACTTGCCTCAAATCAATGAACCTATCGTTATTTCAGCCAACTATGCTTTCCTCCCGGGACGTGAACCTTTTGGTCAGCATTGGTTGGTAGGAGGGAACTCATTCATGCTCGAACTCATGAAGAACAATATACCTGAACTGGGCATTTGGGCAACTGAGGAGAACTATGATAAGGTGATTGAACGGACAGTGAATCAACTTCAAAATCAATCGGTTACTCTCGAATTATCAGAGCTTGATGTGGACGATGATACCGCGTACTATGAGGTGATGTTAACCAATTTGGCCGGACATAAATTCCCTTCGGGATATCCTGCGCGCAGGGCGTTCATAGAGTTCCTCGCTGTGGCCGAGAATGGCGACACCTTGTTCAGCTCGGGTGTGCTCCAGGATGATTATGAAGTATTTGGCCAGGATCCTGTTTACGAGCCACACTATGATCTGATTACCCAGGAAGACCAGGTGCAGATTTACGAAATGGTAATGGGTGATGTCAACAATGATGTGACCACTGTTTTGGAACGTGCAGCAACGCACCTCAAAGACAACCGACTTGTACCCCTTGGATTCAGTGCCGACCACTATAATATCGATACAACGAAGGTTGTGGGCGGAGCCCTGAATGACATGAACTTCAATAATGAAGGCTCGGAAGGTTCAGGGACAGATCGCATTCGCTACCATGTTGCGTTCCAGGGGTATACCGGTGAAATCACCATTACCGCCCGATTATGGTATCAAAGTGTTCCGCCAAAATGGAATCAGGAACTGTTCTCCATCTCTACACCCGAAATCGATGCGTTCGAACAAATGTATTGGGAAACCGGCCCTTCTCCGGTGTTGGTGGGTGAGGATATGGTCACAACATTGAACATTGGCATTGAAGAGCCCGTACTGGAATCCAATCCTCTGGTTTATCCCAATCCAACGGCCGGTCCGGTTACTATTGATGTCCAGGGTCAATTGATTCGGGTGATTGAAGTGTATGATGCCAACGGCAAATTGGTTCTTGCTCATCAATTCAACGAAGTTCGACCCACCATCGCATTGCCCGGCCCTTCAGGGGTGTACCACATCCGCGTGAAAACGGACAAGGGATGGCACCTGACCAAAGCAGTTAAATGGTAGTCAACCCATGACTTTGTAGCCAGAATACGTATCTATAGGTGGGGATTCCTCTTATGTGACAAATGTGCGATTCTTTTTCATCGCTGAATTTGTAAATTTGAATGCCTCCTTTGTTCTTGAGCATCACAGGCTTGAGTGCAGTGGAGAAGGGGAGAGTCGCTTATTTATTCGTACGGAAACTTTGAGGTCATGTTCAGGAATGTCAATTTGAAAGATGCTTTGATTCGCGAAAAAGAAATTACGCGCGAACAAGGCGCTATGCGTTTCGTGTATCAGGTGTTTAATCTGCTCAACGACGAAGTGTATGCCGATCACGACATTCTCAAAAGGGTGCATACCCGGTCCGAAGGCAAGTCTTATCCCAATATCCAAGTCGCCCTCCTCGATGAAGAACGCATCTTCACCCTCGATGAAATTCGAAATATCTGCGTCAAATACCGCTTGCGCTTCCTCGATGCTGCTCTGCTGAAATCAGAGATTCCTCATGAGGCTATTGCTCAGATCAAAACCTTTGAACGTAAGCATGGGTGTCAGATTCAGCAGTTCCGGGTGATCGCGCCGTCGGAGATGTTTCAATTGGAAGACTGCGACAAAGATCCTCTGCTCTTTGTGGAATTGGAAAGCGGGATATTCTACCTCATTCATCAATGGGGAAGCGATATGTCGTGGTACCGTAAACTGGTTATGTTCCCCTTCCGAAGCTTCGTTTCCTTGATTTTGACCATTGTAACTACATCAACGGTTCTTAGTTTGCTCGTTCCCACTTCGTTCGTTACTTCACAGTCGGGAAGCCCTGGCCTTGCGAGGTTTGCTTTTTTTCTGTGGGCATTCGTGAGCATCGTAGCTGTGGTGAGTTATGTGGGATTGGCTTTCTTCAAAAGCACTTCTTCGGCTCAATGGAATAGCCCTTTTTTCAAGCAGAACTTCTAATCAGCAACTCCTCGCAGTCTTGACGTGAAATCCCCATCTCGTTGGATTTAGGCAGTAACACGAGTCTAAACAACTGTTCCACCCAATCACCGGAGTTTCGTTCCTTTGCACGGTTGGAATTTGTACATTCCATTCCACATCTATGGGCGTCTTTATCCAAATAATCGTTTACCTGGCGGCAGCCTATTTGGCCTTGTGCCTCATATATTTCTTCATCCAGGAACGGGTCATCTTTATCCCCTTCGCTTACAATCGCAACTTCAACTATAAATTGGCGGTGCCTTTCGATGAGGTTTTTATCGATACGCCCCACGGTGGCTCCATCAATGCGCTGATCATAAAACACCGGGAGCCTCGGGGCATTATGCTGTACCTTCATGGCAATACAGGAAGCCTCAATCGGTGGTCTCTCATGGCCGAAGAATTGACGCACCTTGGTTATGCTGTCCTGGCAATTGATTACCGTGGTTACGGCAAAAGCAAGGGAAAACGCAGTGAGGAAATCATGCATTCCGATGTGCTGGCAGTGTGGCAGTACATGGAACAGAAATTCCCCAATTTGCCTCATCTCATTTATGGCCGCTCCCTGGGCTCGGGCCTGGCCGTGCGACTGGCAACGCGCGTGCAAGCCGAGAAAATGGTGCTCGAAACTCCCTACTACAGCTTGCTTCATGTAGCTCAGCATTATTTTCCTTTTCTGCCTATGAAATTACTCCTGCGCTATACGTTTCGGTCCGATAAGTATATTCGTCAGGTGCCTTGCCCCACTTTGATTCTGCACGGCACGCGCGACAGGATTGTACCCTACGATTCTGCGCTTAGGTTGTACCAAAAAGCTGAAGACCTGGAGCACATTGCTATGGTTACTATTGTGGGAGGCAGGCACAATAACCTCAATGCTTATCCGCTGTTTAGAGACAAGCTCCTTGAGTTTTTGCAATAAGGGCGGCCATTCGGCAAATGGCAAATCAGTCACCCCTCGCTATGCCAAGTTTCCTAATATTGCACTTCCAAAAACCTTTTTATGAAAATGTATACACGCTTGTATAGCTTGGCAGTGGTGTCAGTATTGTTGCTTTCCTGTGGTACTGATGGTGTACCTCAACCATGGGAGGTAAAGTATCAAGGAGCCCTCAAGAACATCATGCACAAGGGAGACCTGTCTGCGAAGGCTAATATCCTTGACCTCCAATCTATGCCCCATGTATATGCATTGGGCGCTGTAGAGAATCTCAAAGGTGAAGTCCTTATCCTTGATGGAATGCCCATGATCTCATCCGAAAATGATGGTGAGTTGGACATCAGCCGAAGTTTTGATCACAGAGCTACGCTACTTGTATATGCCTCAGTCGAGCAGTGGAATGAAGTACCTGTTAATCAGCCATTGAATAGTTATGAAGACCTGGAAGAGTTCGTCGGACAAATGGCGGAGCAATCGGGTATCGATGTGGATCAACCGTTTCCTTTTATGATCAAGGGAATGGTAAGTAAACTGAATTGGCATGTCATCAATTGGCCCGAAGGAGATACCGAGCATTCGCATGAAAAACACATCACCTCTGGTCTGCACGGCTCCTTTGCCGATAGGGAAGTGGAAATCCTCGGATTCTATTCCAACAGCCACCACGCCATCTTCACGCATCACACCACCAATATGCACATGCACGTGCTCACGAACGACGGGCAAATTGCCGGACATATCGACGACATGATTCCGGGAAGTGAAATGCAGTTGCTAGTACCAGTGGTCAAGAATTAAATCTACTTCATTCGAAATCTTATTTCGCAATCTTTTCAATCAACAAAAAGGGCCACCCTCAATGGGATGGCCCTTTTAATATTGGTCAAGTTAAAGCAGCCGGAGCGAGCTCCAACCGCTAAACCGATTAATTACAATTTACTCCATAGTGCGGCAAGAAGAGCAATAGGTCAAGCGAACTTACCGCTCCGTCTTGATCCAGGTCGTAAGGCATGCAGTCCGACACACAACCAAAGTTGCCCAGGAATCCAAGCAAGTCTGAAATGTCAACCGTGCCATCATTGTTGAAGTCACCCTGGCAACTGGTGTCCATTTCATCCCCTTCAACGGTTCCGTTACAATCGTTGTCAATTCCTTCCATAGTTCCCGGTGCTCCCGGATAAACTTCATTGTTGGTATCATCGCAATCCTGATCATTGTTCACATAACCCAACGGTTGGGTACAAGACATTGTTGAAACACCTGCGTCACCGAATCCATCATTGTCGGCATCTGCGTACCACACATCCTGATCTATTGCATCCGTGTCAACGGTACCGTCGCAATTGTTGTCGATTCCATCGCAAATCTCGTCTGCATCTGGGTTCACCGCGTTATTGTTGTCATCGCAGTCCAAATCATTGGACACATATCCAATAGGCTGGGTACATGATGTAGTCGTATTCATAGCATCTCCAAATCCGTCACTGTCATTATCAAGATACCAGGTGCTTTGATCGATAGCGTCCGTATCAATGGTTCCATCGCAGTTGTTGTCGATACCGTCGCAAATTTCATCCGCATCCGGATTAACCGCATTGTTGGTGTCATCACAATCGAGGTCATTGCTTACATATCCCAAAGGTTGCGTGCATGACATAACAGACGAACCGGCATCGCCATAACCGTCGCTATCAGTATCAGCATACCAAGTGCTCTGATCCACTGCATCCGTATCAATAGTGCCATCACAATTGTTGTCCACACCATCACAAACTTCAGTCGCGCCCGGATGAATGTTTTCATCAGTGTCATCACAGTCAGTACCGTCAGTAACATATCCTAAGGGCTGCGTGCAATCCATCACCGAATTATTCGGGTCACCATAGTTATCAGCGTCATTGTCTGCATACCAAACAGTTGCAGCCAATACCGTGATATAGTCAATCTTAGTTTCAGAGTCAGTTTCTCCCATATCATTCGTCACCGTAAGGGTCACGTCGTAAGTACCCGGAGCGTTGAATGCAATGCCCGTGGGATTTTGATCGATAGATGTGGTAGGAGTTCCGCCTCCAATATTCCATGACCAGTCGGTAATGGTACCTGAACTGAGATCAGTAAAATCAATGGTAGAACCTTGACATACCGTAGTAGTAGAAGCACTAAAATCAGCAAAATCAACCTGTGCAATCGGCATGCAGGCTCCGATAGTGTGCGCAGTGTTGTGATAAAACTCGTCAACGATATCGTGAATCAAACTCACACATACCTGGACATCGGTTACCTCAAAGTAGTACACGCGCAAGAAAGGAACAGGGGAGAGGTTCTTTGGCAACCAAACATCGCTGAAAGAAGAACCCAAGATGCGATTGCCACCCAAAGTCGATTGAGGCACGGCATCATAGTCCAAAGGATCAACCAGACTCTCAACGCTTTGAATCGTAATTCCACTGATTTCAAAATCGTAAGCTACAATCTGGTTGTCCGGATTGAGAATATGGATATCTACATAGCCAAGGTCAGTATTCACATCACCAATGCTCAACGTCGTGTTTTCCGCCGGATTGAAAATCTCGTCATCCCAGATGCAATGATCATGTACCCCATTCTCATCAACGTGGTCAGGACCAAAGAATACACATCCGGCAGCGATCGCAACATCAGTCACGTTGATATCTCCGTCGTTATTAAGGTCGGTGCAAGGCGTAACAAAGGTGTCATTTCCAAGAATGTCAGAAATGTATTGATCAACATCACTTCCTTCCAATACCCCGTTGTTGTCAATATCTCCTGTAGCCACAACGCCCGGACAGTTGCCCGCGCAGTCGGCAATCGCCGGACCGAATGGAACTCCAAGGCAATCGAAGATAACCCCGCAATCTTGTTCTTTGACAAAGTTGATCAGGTTTCCATTCGCATCACGGTCAAATGAAACACACACGGCCGCCCAGTTGTTGTCGTAGGACAATTCGTAAGAACCATTCGCATCCGGACTCAAATCCCAGTTGGTGCGAATAACAAAAGTGTAGCTGCCTGCAGGAACATCAGTTACATCAATCCATTGGCAAGACAAACCGGAGCTGTAGATGTCTCCGCATCCTGCAGTGATACCCATGTTTCCACATGTATATTTGGCTTGTCCACCATTAGAGCACTCCAAATCGAGCACGCAGAATCCGTTCTTGAAGCCAATTTGTGGCATGGGGTTTCCGGCTCCATCGTACAACACATACTCGGCATAGCCTTCATAGTGCCAGTGGTTGTGGCATTGATCCCATTCAAACTGGCCCGGTTGATCCGTTGGATCTCCGATGAAGTAATCTTCGGTTCCAATATTTTTAATATGCGTCGTGAAACGAATAATCTCACGATCGCCAAATCCTTGCATACATCCTTCATTTACGTAGCAGGCATCATTATTGGCTAGTGTCTGGAAGTACATCGAATTGAAAAATACATCGCCTTGTACTTCAAGGTCTGGTCCTATCGAAGGACATTGAATGTCTCCGGGGAAATAACATGTGGCAGGCTCAACCGCAATAGGCAAATAATTGCAGGCTAGTGGATCCATACATCCTGAAACTCCACCAAGGAAACTAATCTCAAAGTCGATTGGATCGGTTCCACATGCCATAGCCTGATCCCCGATGCGGATGTAGTAGGTCTGACCTTCAGCCAGCAGGGGAGTGATTCCGGCCTGAACACCACACAAATCGTCATTCCACGTCAAAGTTGCCTCATTCGTGTCGTCAAAGACCTGCATGTTACAATTGTCGTACATCCAGATTTCAGTGTCGCATGTTGCGAGATCACAGGTGGTAATGCTGAATTGTCCGCTAGTGTCCGGAACAAATACGTACCACGCATTAGGGTATGGTGCCGACTGGAGTCCCATAACTGCATCAATCGGATTGTTGCAGTCGATTCCGGGAGGACAGTTTACATTGATGGTTTGCTCACTGCCAAATTCTCCTCCGGTGGCCACAATTTCACCATCGAGGATAAGTGTGAACGACCCCTGCCCATAGCCACAACAAATTCCGTCGCCATATGAATCAAAAATCGTCCACTGGTGACAGTTGTCGTCGATACAAACTGTAGTTCCATTGACATCACCAGTAGCTACCTCATTGCCAAATTCATCTGTCAACGACCATGAAGTTTCCTGTGGATAGTTGTCTTGAATAATCACAATCTCCAATTGATGTCCGGTAGAAATTGTAAGGTCGTAAGAGATAACCGAGGTCTCCAGCGCAGCATTCTGAATGGTCAGCGTTGCCGCATAGGTGCCTTCGGTGAGGTATTGAACTGCCGGATTCTGATCTGTTGAAGAACTTGGTGTTCCACCCGGGAAATCCCAGCTCCATGAATTCGGATTGCCGATGCTTAAGTCTGTGAACTGAACCGTTGTACCTGCACAAAAACTAGGTGCGGAAAAAGAAAATTCGGCGGCTAGTGGTGGGTATGTGCATGAACCATCATCAGTGCTTGCACATTCATCATAATTAAGCGCTTCCGGATCAGTACATCCTACATCCGAACCGAAAGGCAAACTAAAGGTGTGCGAAATTCCGGTCCCGAAATTGGCCGCGTCCATCTGAACCAGCACATTGCCCAGCCCGTCGGTAACACTGTAGTCGCCATCAACGCCACATCCGCCCCAAATCGATCCCGCAACGCCGTCACCATAAGTGTCGCCCATATTGAACGTGTAGCATCCGTCAGGAAGCGCAGTAATGGGTGTATCATACACCGTTTGATTTCCGTAAGTCCCGCTGGAAACTTGTGAAATCACAGTTCCGTCGGAAGCTTCAAGCGACCAAAACGTTTCTCCTCCCCAACAGTCGGTGAGAATGGAAATGTTAATATCAGTTTGTGCTGTGGTCGTCGCTGCCAGAAATGAAAAAATCACCGCAATGACCAGTGAAAAGTTAGAGTTCTTCATGGAACGCATGTTTGGTTAAGGATAATAACAGGTTTCTAAAGCCCGCTAAAGATAAGCAATTTTCGAAAATAATGATAAACGTCAAGTTTTTATCTACTTCTTTTGGGAGCCCAAATAGACATTTGCCTTGTGCTCAATCATGTTTCTTAAATTCATCCAGAACAGATTATAGTCGGCCGTATGCCAAATGCGGTTTTTGATGAACCATTTCAATACAGGTACGTCAGGCCGCTCAATCCATAACATACCTTCCCGACAACTGGCACTGATGGTGTGATTATACTTCAACTTGAACTTGGAGTTTACAATCCCCAAATGCAGGTTTGTAGGTGAGTACAGAGTGTCGAGCATACGCCCGGTGATCGGATTGTGAATAATATGATCAACGTAGGTACTGTCATAAAAATCAGGATAAAAGCCTTTGCCATAAGTCATCCAGGTCATGAAACAGCCCAAGTCTTCTTCCGCCGTGCAAGGTGGAACGTTTTCAAAATCATCATGATGAACGGGCATTCCGGGAATTATCGCCGCAATCATCTGCGCACGCAGTTCCGGATTCTGATCGATCAGATCCTGAATAAGTCGAATCGCGTGCGACGAACCTTGAGAATGCGCGGCTAAATAGAATGGCCGCCCCTGATTGTAGTGTTGTAAATAATAAATAAACGCCTGTTTTACATCGGAATACGCTGTATCAAGTGCTTGCCGTCCTCCTTCTTCAGGATGCAAATACGATTTAAAATGAGCTTGCCGATAACGGGGGGCGTACACCCGACACGTGCCATTAAAAACGGAAGCCTGGTGCAGCATTGGTCCTTTGTCGGTCCACTCATTCACAGGTGCCTCATTCAACGGGGCATTCCAACGTGCATCGGTTTTGTAAAAGGTAGTAGGGTGCACGAAAAACACATCACAACTCGCTGCATCCTGTTGATCCCTGAGCTCGGGTTTTGGGGTGGCATCCGCCAAATCGGTAAGATCCGGAAGTGCCGCCCAATGTGACGTGTTGCCGTAATCGGGTCGTTGAGGGACTTCTTCCGCGCGAAAAGTGTAGGGTATATAGTGCCAGTTTCTATGGCATCCGCCAAATGCAAAAGCAGCGAAACACAGGATCAATATGGTGCGAAGAAATCTTCCGGAATACATAGCGGCGACAAAACTGCAACAATCATCTCAATATCAAATCAATGTGCCAAACAAATCAATGAAGCTCCCTAATTCAAATGTGAAAAGTGAACGCCGGGTAGGATATTCGGCTTTTTTTCGTTGAAATCATAGATCGACCTCAACTTGAATTTTGGGAATGGATTAATCTGATGTTAATTTGTGCGTTTTTTATCCGGAACTTCCGGGCAACTATTTGGGGGTTCAAAGCGACTATGTTGTAGAACCTTTAGTTTGATTAACTAGCTTATGAGAAGAATCATTGGGATTGCCGCTGTATTGGTGTCGTTTTTATCTGCCATTCAGGCAAATGGACAAGCCATTGGCGGTGAGTGGGAAGTATATCAGGTGCATTACGGCACAGTCGGAACAACCGACCTAACGGGTTATGTCACCTATCGCCTGGCACTGACCATGCAAAATGAAGCAGATATCGTTAGTGCTGTTTTTGGATCAGAATCTGGTCAGGCATGCGACAATATTGCAGAAGGTGTGGACATTGATCTGCATTTTGATTGCAATGTCTTTCAGGTACCAACCGGAGGCCCTACTCTCGATGATATAAATTGTGGCTTTATTTCATTTGTTCCCGAATTGGAGTACGATTCTTACGTTACCATCGATCGTTTTTGTAATGACGATGCAGGTCCATTTTTCACCACTCCTTGGCTTCCTTCGTGTGGTTCATTTGCAACCTGGGAAGCAGGAGGCGATCTCTTCATTGACGACGGTGCTTGGTTTGTTACATACCCTGGAAATGGTCCGGCCGGAGCGGATAACAAGATCTACGTTATGCAGGTAACCACATGCGGTAATATTACTGGTTGCCTGTGGGTGAGTACGTTTGTAAACGGACTGCAATCTCAAATTGAAGATACCCAGGTTTGCTTCGATATTGAAAACCCCTGCGAGTCCAACCCCTTGGATCCGCAAGTGAACATTATCGATGATATCGATTGTTTTGGTGAATTGGCAACTGTAGAAATAGGTGATGGCACAGCCAATGGGGCGATCTCCTACACCATGTTTGTCAACGATGTTCCCCAAACGCCTCAATCTACCAACTCCTACACCAATCTTAGCGCCAATACCAACTATTTTGTTGCAGTAGAGGATGAGATTGGCTGCAGGGACACTTCAGAGGTGTTCTTCTTCACGGAACCTCCGTTGCTCATATTGCAATCTGAATTGACGGAAGACGTCATGTGCTTTGGAGATACAGATGCATTAATTACTAATGACTATCAAGGGGGCACTGATCCTGTAACGTTTTACCTCAACGATGACATGGCCAATGGTGTTCCAATGGGAACCAATTTCGAAGACCTGGGCTGTGGATCATACGAGGTCATGGTAGAAGACAACAATGGTTGTCGTGATTCCATTGTTTTTGAAGTGGCCTGCCCCGCACAACTGCTTTTTGATCCGAACGTAACAAATAGCTCGTGCAATGCACTTGACAATGGTTCAATCCAGGGTAATCTCACAGGAGGAACGGGTACAACCACGGCATCCTGGACGTCAAGCGTAGATGTGACTTTTAACGAAGTGTTCACAGGATCCACTCCGCTGAATATCTCGATTGCCAACCTGGAGCCGGCCATTTATACCATTTCGGTTGAAGATGCCAATGGTTGTTTGCTCACCGCTGAATTCGAGATTACCGAACCTGATCCTATGATTACGGTCGTAACACCAACCCCGGCTTCATGCAACGGTATATCCGACGGATCGATCGATGCTTCAGCTTCCGGGGGTACGCCCGATTACATATTCAGTAATCAGGAACTCGGAGGTGGATCAGCTCCTTTCGAAGGGCTGCCCGCAGGAGAATATGTCGTCATCACGGAAGACGAACAAGGTTGTCAGGTTTTCGATACTGTTGAAGTGCTCCAGCCCGCGGCTGTGGTTTTTGATAGCCTTACCGTTCAGGATGTGAGCTGTTTTGGTCTGTGCGACGGACTTATCCAGTTCAATGGTCTTGGTGGGGGAGAAGGCAACATTGTACTCAACACCATTCCAATTTTGACCCAGAATGGATCGGGTGATGGATTTATTGATGCGTGTCAGGGTAATTATACCATTCTGGCTTTGGACGAAGGTAACAACTGCAGTTATTCGATTGCCTCGGCTGAAATCATAGAGCCCGCAGAATTGATCATGGACGTGGAAGTGAGCGAAATCGATTGCTTTGGCTCCACCAATGGTGGGTTTGTTGTGAACTGCAGCGGTGGAACAGGTGCCATAGAGGTCATGATTAATGATACCCTCATGGATTGCGGAATGCCTTTGGATTCATTACTTCCGGGGAATTACGTAATTACCCTTACCGATGAAACCCTGTGCACCACAAGTCAGACATTCACGCTCACCGAACCTGATGAATTGTTATTGACCATTCTAAGTACAACCGATCTTACCTGTGGGGGAGACGCGGATGGAGCTGTGGTATTTGATTTTGAAGGGGGAACTCCGGCAACAACAGGTGATCCGTACTCATTCTTACTCAACGGGGTGCCTTCTACGCTGATTGACCTGATTCAACTCGAAGCAGGAGATTATGAACTTTGTGTAGAAGATGGAAACATGTGCCTGGCTTGCGATACGTTCGCTATCAACGAACCGGATCCCATTTCATTCTTGTTCAACATAACCAACACGTCATGCACCGGAATGAGCGATGGGGCT
>JAGQVX010000053.1 GCA_020437755.1 Flavobacteriales bacterium | reverse complement strand
GTACCCTCAAGCCCAATATCGCAAAATTAGTGTGCTCATGAATCAATGGCAATTCCGCGAGGGAGGAGTTTGTATGTGTTAGGATTTAGTTTGTGGGCGCGATAAATGGACGCCTTTGCGGATAATGGATTCCCTAATGCCTCGCGCCTTTGAAGCAGCTAAACCCCTCATTACTCTACTCCCTTGCACTAATCCCTTGCTCTTGCACTAATCTCTTGCCCTTGCCGATCTCCACAAATGATATTCTCAACATTAACAACGGGGTGTTCAGTGAATGTAACCTGGTGCCGATGAACTTTGGAAATACTGAATTACATTTGGCGTATGCTGGAAAAAATCCCCAACTGGCTTAAGAATAAATACATTCTTACACTCGTGCTCTTCCTGGTGTGGATGATGTTCTTTAATGACATTGACCTCATCTATGTCCTCGAAAATCGTTCGGAACTAAGCGATTTGCGTGATCAACGCGACATGTTGGAAAAGGCCAGTGTTATAGCTGAGGAGGATTTGTACAATCTCCTGACGAATCAGGAAACGCTGGAACGATTTGCGCGGGAAACATATTTAATGAAGCGCGATAATGAAGATATCTTCCTGTTCAGGGAACGTATCATCGAGAACTAGTGTCGCCGTCCAAACGGATGTGCCATGATTTGCTCCACAAAATGGAGTAAGCTCGAGGGCTCAATCAACAACACGAAAAGGATTCCAAATGCCGCTCCGGCCAGGTGTGCGTCATGACCAATGTTGGTTCCGCCCCGATCGGCCAGGTATTTCTCAGAGACAAAAAACAGAATTCCCATGAGGTAGGCAGGCAAGCCGATAATACCAAAGAGATACACTTTCTCAACGGGCCACAGCAAGGCGAAAGCCAAAATAATAGCGTACACCGCACCCGAGGCACCTAGCGAATTATAGTTGGGGTTGTCGCCATGCTTGATCAAACTAGGGATACTTCCTACTACTAGCGCACAGATATACATGAGTAAGAACACCACATTTCCGATGGGTGTGCCAAACTGCATGGTGAAAAACATCTCCAACGTTGGACCAAAGAAATATAGACCCAACATATTGAATATCAGATGTACCGTGCTTCCGTGTATGAAACCATGCGAAATCAGTCGGTACCATTGTTTGTGGTGCTTTACGGCCGTAGCATTGAATACCATCTTATTGAGCAACCCCTGATCGGAAAAAGCGCGATACGAGGTGAGCACGGTAATGATGAGAAGTCCGTATGTAATGTAAGGTGTACCCATTAGCTCGAATGATCTGCAATAATAACCCAGCCGTCTTTCTTTCGTTCCCAAACCAGCGAGTAATGCCCCTCCAAATCTTCAAGTCCTGTTCGGGCGAGGTGCCATTTACCCACAACCAACATGTGGTTGTTCTCCAGAGGAATGAATTCAAGATTGGTAAAGGTCAATACTCCCATCTCCTGTGGACTTGAGTACCCCTTTTTGTAGTTGTCCAGAGTTTGCTGCCAGCCATAAGTCGGCCCCGACTTGCCTACGAAAATAAGACTGTCACTCTCCCAGTAGCCATTCATGAACCCAACCAAATCGCCATTATTCCAGGCAGTTTCCTGATGGGCCATGACCAACTTAATTTGATCAATATCGGATACCTCCTGAGCCGAAGTGCTCAGTAACGTAAATAGAAAGAAAACCGTAAGGAGTCTGGACATGTATTAAACGTTGAATCTGAAGTGCATAATGTCGCCATCGTGAACGATGTACTCCTTTCCCTCTACTCGCATTTTACCGGCTTCTTTAACCGCGGCTTCTGAGCCAAAGGAAACGAAATCATCATACTTGATGACTTCAGCCCGGATGAATCCTTTCTGGAAATCGGTATGGATGACGCCTGCTGCCTCAGGAGCGGTGCTGCCATGCTTTACAGTCCAGGCCCGAACTTCCTTCTTGCCTGCAGTGAAGTAGGTATCCAATTGCAGCAGCTTGTATGCTGAACGAATCAATTTCGCAACTCCGGGTTCATCCAATCCGAGGTCGGCCAGGAACATGGCGCGCTCTTCAGGATCATCGAGTTCGGCGATATCCGCTTCTATTCCGGCACCAAGAACGATGATTTCAGCCTTTTCATCTTGAACGGCATTCTTAACTGCTTCCACGTGGGCATTTCCTGAAACCACCGAGTTTTCATCCACATTACAGACGTACATTACCGGTTTTGAGGTAATGAGCTGCAAATCCTTCATGAGTTGTTCTTCCGACTCTTCAAGATCCATGGTTCGTGCACTTTTGCCCGCTTCGAGAGTAACTTTAACGCGCTCATAGAAGTCGAGCGTCTTACGTGCATCCTTGTCACCGGTTTTTGCGGTACGTTCAATCTTGGACATGCTTTTCAGCAATGTTTCCAAATCCTTGAGCTGCAGTTCAATGTCGATTACTTCCTTGTCGCGTACCGGATTTACCGATCCATCAACATGGACAACATTTCCGTCGTCAAAACAACGGAGTACGTGCAGGATAGCGTCGGTTTCGCGAATGTTTCCGAGGAATTGATTACCAAGCCCCTCCCCTTTTGAAGCGCCTTTTACCAGTCCGGCAATATCAACGATTTCCACAGTGGTTGGCTGCAAGTTTTCGGGTTGAACGATCTCGGCCAGTTTATTCAACCGCGGATCGGGAACGGTGATGACCCCGAGGTTGGGTTCGATGGTGCAAAACGGAAAATTCGCGCTTTGAGCTTTCGCATTGGAAAGACAATTGAACAGGGTTGATTTACCTACGTTGGGCAAACCAACAATCCCACATTTTAAGGCCATAGATCAGTTTGAAAAATTGAGGCGCAAAGATAACTATTTCGGAGGGTTTTGAGGACACTTAACAGACAGGCGAGTTTTTTAAAAAGTTTTAAACACGAAAATGATAGCCCCCATCGATAACCTATTTTCGCAGAAAATACGAGCACATGCCTACACCTCAAGAACTCAACCGAATTGCAAGTCAGGTACGACGCGATATTCTACGAATGACAAATGGCTCAGCCTCCGGTCATCCCGGTGGTAGTTTGGGCTGCGCTGACTATCTGGTTGCGCTGTATTTTGAGATCATGAACGTTCATCCTGAAAAGTGGGATATGGATGGTATTGGAGAAGACTTGTTTTTCCTTTCCAATGGACACATTTCTCCGGTATGGTACAGTGTGCTCTCACGCCGGGGCTACTTCCCGGTGAGTGAGTTAGGGACGTTCCGTAAAATCAATTCCCGACTGCAAGGTCATCCGGCTACAGAAGAAGGTCTGGAAGGTATTCGGGTGGCTAGCGGATCACTTGGACAAGGCTTGTCGGTGGCATTGGGTGCTGCACAAGCGAAGAAGTTAAATGGCGACAAGTCATTGGTTTACACCTTGCACGGTGATGGGGAGCTTCAGGAAGGTCAGATTTGGGAAGCGGCCATGTATGCCGCACATAATAAGGTAGACAATGTTATTTCGGTTGTGGACTACAACGGACAGCAAATCGATGGTCCGCTGAGTGCTGTTTTGGATCTCGGAGATCTTGCCGGAAAGTGGAAAGCATTTGGCTGGAACGTTTTGACTATGGATGGCCACGACATGGAAGACATACTCAAGACCGTTCATCAAGCTCAGGGAATGTGTGGACAAGGCAAGCCCACCATCATTTTGATGACGACAGCCATGGGTAAGGGCGTGGATTTCATGGAAGGCACACACAAATGGCATGGTGTAGCTCCTAATGATGAGCAGCTCGCCAACGCCCTTGGACAATTGGAAGAAACGCTGGGAGACTATTAAGAAGGCGGCGTACGTTTAGGCATAAAGTCTGCCAATGCTCAAAAGAACAATCCTCCATATTATCCTGGTTATGCTGCCCTTCATTGGGATGGCCCAGGAGACAACCCGCATTTTATTCGTATTCGACGCCAGCAACAGCATGAACGGCTATTGGGAGCGTGAACGCAAGATCGTGACGGCTACCAAGCTGCTGTCTGAAACATTGGAGAGTCTTGCCAATAGTGATAATCTGGAATTGGGATTGCGTGTGTATGGACATCAAACCAAGCATGTTCAGGGCAAGCAGGATTGCGACGACACCGAACTGGTGGTAAGCATAGGCCCCGACCGCAACCTCATTATTAAAAAGGAATTGGAGCGCCTTACTCCTCAAGGAACCACACCTATTGCGCGTTCACTGGAGCGCGCGGCGGATGATTTTACTCCATGTGAGGATTGCAGGAATATCATCATCCTTATTACCGATGGTATAGAAGCATGTGATGAGGATCCATGCGCAGTTTCGCGCGCGTTGCAGGCCAAAGGCATTATTCTCAAACCCTTTATTATTGGGATTGGGATTGATGATAAGTTTAAATCTACGTTTGAGTGTGTAGGAAATTATTTCGATGCCGGAAAGGAAGAGACCTTTAAGCAAGTGCTTGATATTGTGGTAACACAAGCGCTGAACAGTACTTCTGCTCAAATCAATTTGCTGGATGCGCAGGGAGCCCCGACTGAGACGAATTTGCCTTTGAGTATTTATAACCAGGACAATGGCGTTCTGATTCACAATTTCGTGCATACGCTAAATAAATTTGGCGACCCGGACACAATCACCCTGGACCCGCTTCACACGTATCACATTGAAGCGCATACGATTCCGCCTGTCCATTTGACGGATGTCAAACTCAAGCCTGGAGAACACAACATTATTGAAATCCCTGCAGCCCAGGGAGATTTGGAACTGAGCTGCGGCCAGGGACGATCGGAATATGCAGATTTAAAATGTCGGGTGACTCGCCAAGGCAGTTGTGAAGAGGTAAATGTGCAGTCCTTTGATACCCGCGAACGGTACCTAACCGGAACGTATGATCTTGAAATACAAACCATTCCACCAATGGTTATTCAGGATGTTGAAATACGTGCCAATGAATTGACCCCCGTGAAGATACCTTTGCCGGGGGTGTTGTTGCTTCAGACCGGAACAAATGGCTTTGGCGCCGTGTTTCAAATGGTTGATAACCAAGCCGTGATGGTTCACCGGTTTACCTATGGAGAAAGTGGAGGCCGCTTTGTTCTGCAGCCCGGGGACTAATTCGTGGTATTCCGAAGTAAGAATTCCAAACAAACGATTTACACGCTGGAGAAAGAGTTTACGATAACCAGTGGAAGAAATACATCCGTCCAATTATAGAGACAGCAATATTCATTTGATATGAAAACTTTTGAGATTTTTGACAAGCAAGACACACGCTCGGGATTTGGCGCAGGCCTTTTAGAAGCGGGAAAACGCAATGACCAGGTTGTGGCCCTGTGTGCCGATTTGACCGGCTCATTAAAAATGGACGCGTTTGAAAAGGAATTTCCCGACCGGTTTTTTCAGGTGGGTATTGCTGAAGCAAATATGATGGGACTCGCAGCAGGAATGACCATTGGAGGTAAGATTCCTTTTACCGGGACCTTTGCGAATTTTTCTACCGGACGGGTTTATGATCAGATCCGTCAGTCGATTGCGTATAGTGGGAAGAATGTAAAAATCTGTGCGTCGCATGCCGGTTTGACCCTCGGTGAAGATGGGGCAACGCATCAAATTCTTGAAGATGTGGGCATGATGAAGATGTTGCCTCACATGACCGTGATACATCCTTGCGATTTCAATCAGACCAAGCAGGCCACATTGGCTATTGCCGAGCATAATGGTCCGGTTTATTTACGATTTGGACGGCCAAAGGTGCCCACGTTTATTCGTCCCGACGAACCTTTTGTAATTGGAAAAGCACAAATGATCAATGAGGGAACGGACGTTACCTTGTTTGCCAACGGACATTTGGTATGGCAGGCCATTCTGGCCGGACAAGCATTGAGTGAACAAGGTATTTCGGCAGAAATTATCAATATCCACACGGTGAAGCCTTTGGATGAGGATGCTGTCGTGCGATCGGCCAGGAAAACCGGAGCTGTGGTCGTAGCTGAAGAGCATCAGTTGTTGGGAGGATTGGGCGGATCGATTGCCGAATGTCTGGCCCAGCACGCTCCTACTCCAATGGAATTCGTTGCGGTTATGGATTCGTTTGGCGAAAGCGGTACACCTGAGCAATTGATGGATAAGTACGGATTGAATGCCGAAAACATTGTCCGAAAAGCGTTGCTTGCTTTGGGGAGAAAATAAGATTTCGAAGTAGATTATTTTTAAGATGTAATGTGGGTGTAAGCCATATACTCTTGCCGCACATGCGACTGTGCTACGTCAAGATCTGAGCAGTTATTGACGGAATGATGAGCATTGGCCTCAGTTGGTTGATACTGTCCAACTCTACCTATTGCGTGAATTCAACTAGCACCCATCCGTTTCGGCCTCTGCTATGAGGATCAGAATTTCCCGAAAATAATTTACTTTTAGCCGCACCATTTCAATTTTACAACTATGAAAAAACTCATTTTACCCTTCTTTGTATTCGCCCTGTCTGTTTCACATGCTCAAACAGAAGAGGACAGCACATTGGTTTTGAATGCTGACGAGATGATTGCTTTCTATATCGATAGTATCGAATCTACTATGCGTTATGAAACAGGTACCATAACACTCGGTGAGCGTGTAGCTACGCTTGAAGTGCCTGAAGGGTATAAGTATCTGAACCCTGAACAAAGTGAATATGTCTTGACTGAAATCTGGGGAAATCCACCGGCTGAATCATGGGGATTGATCTTTCGAGAAAACGAAGGGGTTTTTGGTGAAGGCTATGTTATCGATATCACCTACGATCCGATGGGCTATGTGGAAGATGATGACGCAGAGGATATTGACTACGACGACTTGCTCGAAGAAATGCAAAAAGATGCCGTAGAAGAAAATAAAATGCGGGAGCAAGCCGGCTATGAGGCTATTGAATTTGTGGGTTGGGCAGCTCAGCCTTTCTATGATGCCGAGAATAAGAAACTCCACTGGGCGAAGGAACTACGCTTTGGAGAAAGTGAGGAAAATACACTCAACTACGCCATTCGCGTTTTGGGCCGTCAGGGAGTATTGCAACTGAATTTCATCAGCACGATGACTGACCTCCCCATCGTACAAGAGGACCTGCCAAAGATCTTACCTAGTGTTGAATTTTCACCGGGGTACATGTACTCCGATTTTGACCCGGACTTCGATAAAGTGGCTGCTGTGGGTATCGGTGGTTTGATTGCCGGAAAAGTATTGGCCAAAGTGGGCTTTTTTGCCTTGCTCGCTAAGTTCTGGAAATTCATAGCCATAGGCGCTGTAGCGGCATTTGCCTTTCTCCGTAAAATGTTTGGCGGAAAGAAGGAAGAAGAAGCCGTTGCAGTTGTTACTGAAAACACTTCCTCAACCGATTCAGAGATCACCAAAGAATAAAGGCTACATAGCCGCAACCTGCTCGCTTACCTGAAGATCGAGTAGGGCAATTTTGTTCTTTAATCCATCGGATACATTTACCAAAGGAAGCCGGAGACGGGTGCCGCATACTTGTTTCAAGGCAAGGAATTCTTTCACTCCACCCGGATTTCCTTCTGCGAACATGGCGTTGATGGGCTCCAATAGCGTGTAATGGGCCGCACGGGCAATATCCCATTCGCCTTGTGCTATACAATGCACCATTTTAGAGAACAGTTCAGGGTATGCATTTCCTACCACGGAGATCACCCCTTCGGCACCCGCAGCCATCATGGGAAGTGTCAATGCGTCATCTCCGGAAAGCACGTTGAAGCCCTGTGGACGATTGGCAATGATGTGCATTACCTGCTCCAGGTTTCCGGAAGCTTCTTTCACCGCTACGATGTTTTTGCACTCATCAGCAACCCGAAGTGTAGTATCAGCAAGCACGTTGGATCCTGTGCGACCCGGAACATTGTACAGAATAATCGGCAAATCGGTGGATTCCGAAACCACTTTGTAATGCTGGAAAATCCCCTCCTGAGTAGGCTTGTTGTAGTAGGGAGAAACAGATAAAATTCCGTCCACACCGGCTGGAATGGCGGTAAGATTGGTAGTCACCACCCGGGTGTCATTCCCTCCTACTCCATACACAATCGGTAGCCGGCCTGAGTTTTCATCCATTACAGTGTCGAGAACCCGTTTCTTTTCATCGGAAGTCAACGTTGCAGACTCCCCCGTAGTTCCGAGGACCACGAGAAAATCAACTCCTCCATCGATAAGGAAGTTGGTCAGTTTTCTCAATCCCGACTCATCCACATCTCCCGATGCGTTGAAGGGCGTTACCATGGCCACACCCAGACCGCTAAATTGCTTCATACTAATGTCATATTGGTTAGCACGCTGCTGGTTTGCTCCAACAGCCTGTCAAAATCATACGAATCTATACTGATCATCAGGTCACAGAATTCGCTTCCTGCTCCCTTATCCCAGCCTACCTTCATCTTTGCATGTGAGTTCTGCAATACAAAGCGCAGAGGATCACAATCTTGAGCGCTGGTGTCAATCAGTACATCAAACTCTTCATTGATAAAAGTCTGTAGAGACTGCCCTGGCTGCATCGACCAGCTCAGGTCGGCCGGTGTAAAAAAGTCAAACTCCAGCTTATGCGTTTGCCATAACGGAATGGTCTTCTCCGACTGGTTCACATAACCGTAAGCAAGGACTCGTCGGATGCCGAATTCATCATGAAGGTACTTGACATACGACTTAATCCGTTTAAAATGTTCCTCATCCTTGTCCACATACAGAAGGGCCACGCTCTTCGCATCATGAAAGTTGGTTCCTTTCCGCCTGCGATCGGGTGTTTTACTCTTTTTGGAAAAAAGGCTTTGAGTGGTTGATTTGAGTTTGTCCATCAGACTCATGGGACAAAAATAATCTCCTTTTTCATACCACAACTGATTCGTGTCAGACGTTATCCATTTTTAGCATTGTGTCACGGTTTTTCGGTTAATCGTTTTCGTGAATAGCATAAGCTTTGAAGTATTGACTTACAGCAAGGCGGGGGGCATTGATTACACGTTTCAAAACAATTTATTCCAACTTTCGTTGAACAGGTAGAGATGAAAACACTCAGCGAAAATTGGATTACCGAAGGTCTGATTGACTTTGAATACAAGAAATACTTGTTTCTGGCCTTTCTCCAGGAAGCCGAAAAGCAGTTCCAAGAGGGTAAGTTGTATCCGGTTTTTTCTGAAATCATCAAACACAAAGAGTACTTACAACGATTGCAGGAAGGCAAAAACGCCGTTAGCAGTCGTTTCCCTGTTCGCATCGAAGGACTGTCGGAAGATCGTCGTGAATGGGTCTTTGCCCGGCTATTGGAAAACGATGAGGCCATGAAGGAAATCGAGCAGATCATTGAATTTGCTCTTCCTATATTGGGAGAAAAGCTTGTAGACGGCGCTCAAATATTCGATTTTGTAAGTAAGCACCTGGAGCTGGACACCGTGGGTATTCGTCCGTTGCGTGATGATGAGGGCTATTTGTTTCTCCATGATCAATCGGCCCATGACGTGTTTATTTATCGCTACCGCGTATCGATGATCGAAACTTCACACGAGCGCTACCGATCATTGGCCACTACATTCCTCCAGCGCGAGCGAAAATCAATGCATAAGTCATTCGAATCCATGAAGCTCCACCTCATTCGCAAGTTTGGTGAATTGCCCAATCCTTCCACATGGGTGGTCTCATCGGCTATGAATTTCCCACTGGTAGAGACGTTCCTGCCGGTAGCTAAGCGACTCATGATGCGCAAAATGCTCCAGACAAGCTGATTCCCATCACCACCATTTCTGAGCCGGGTCATCTGCTGACCGAGGTGGTTTTCGTATCTTTCTTACAAACGAAAATCACTACTTATGATGGATCTATTTCTCACCCGAAAAGACAAGTTTCACGACCAGTCGTCACTGGAAGACTTGCACAACGTCACCCTCAACTGGGAGTCTCAGGTTCAGTTTTGGAAGGACGAAATAAGGTTCTTTCAGGATATCATTGACAAGTATTTCTTGCAAATGGTTTCCAATGACAATCTGGACACCACTACGGAGATTGTCGATGAAATGTCGAGCATTCGAGACCGTGGTTTGAGCGACCTCATGTCTAAAATGGAACTGCACGAGGAGCACTTGTCCTCATTGATGAATCAGGAATGGTCGGAAGAAGCTTATCGGAAGGAGCATATCAAACTCGCTCAAGACATGCATCAATTCAACAACGGGTTGGTTCAACTGAAACAGCGCGTATTCAATCTGGTTGAAGATGTTAGAAACGAATCAAAGACATTCCTGCCTTAATAGGCCACTCCTGCCCTAAACTTCTTGCTTTTGAGGGCTCCTTTCAAGACTGCACACAGCAAAGTATTCTCGTTGGTTGTTCGTGCAAGCGTTTTTGATTTCCCGTCGGAAATTCCGGAAAGGGATTGGTTTGACACCCCCCGACTGTTCAAGGTTGTCCAGGCGCTGGGCGTGATGTCGGGCATGGCGTATATTGCTGTGGCATTCGCCAAATGAAATCCCAGTTGCCATCCATCGGTACTTTGTCCCAGTGATTGGGCGTCTTCAGGAACCGGAGTAGCCCGGTTTCGATTAAAATACACGCGTTGATGTGTCATTGCTTGATCCTCCGAAGTTGAAAAGGGCCATGCCTCACTATTCAGCGAAATGTCCAGCCAGTCGCATACCGGAGTGTACAAGCGTGGCCACTCCCCTTCCAGCGCGTGGTACAAAATATCGGCACCAAAGTTCAAACCAACACAAGGGATGTGCTTTTCCAGTACTCGCTCCAGAAAAACGGAAAGCAAAGGGCTGAGTGGTTCGTCGTCCATTGTGCTCTCCTTTCCCGTTATGACCAGTGCATCAATATCATACGGAGAAGGAAACCGATTGGGAACGGCGAAAGGACGGATTAAAAGAATATTGACACGTTGTTGAATGCACCAATTGGCAATAGTGGTAGCAGGCAAGTCCTCCGACAATTGGAGGATTCCCACTGTCTTACGATAGCGTTTCATAGTTGTAGGCAAATTGTGGTTTACAATAGGACCGGTCAGATCCGGGCACCCAATTCCATGCCTTCCGATATGGCTCTTTTGGCATCGAGCTCACCTGCCAATCGAGCACCTCCAATAATGTGGAAGTTGATGTTGAGATCCTTTAGTCCTTTTGTCAGACTCGTTTCAGACGTCTGACCAGCGCAAATTACAATATTGTCCACGCGGAGCAAATCCACTTTGTCAGCGTAGCGAATTTCAATGCCATCGTCAGAAATTTGCAGATACTCAACGCCGGTTATTGTTTTCACCCCATGATTTCGGATGCTTGCACGGTGAATCCAACCCGTGGTTTTTCCCAATTTGCCCCCCGGCTTTCCAGTCGATCGTTGGAGCAGGTAAATCTCACGAGGTGGAGCTTCTACATTTGGCTTGTCCAAAAGCCCTCCCCGATTCTTGTACTCCATATCCACGCCCCACTCGGCCATGAATTCAGGGATCTCCTGATGCTCCTGCTGAAGTAAAAATTCAGCTACGTCAAATCCAATTCCACCGGCTCCTATTATAGCCACGCGCTTACCAACCGGTTTTTTATGCAACAGCACGTCGGGATAGGAAAGCACTTTTTCATGATCCACACCCGGAATAGAAGGCGTACGTGGAGTCACCCCTGAAGCGAGCACCACTTCATCAAAAGCCGTTAAGTCGGTGGCCTCTACCCTTTTATTAGTTACCACTTGAGCACCGCTTTCAACCAGTCGGCGCGAGAAGTAGCGGATGGTCTCCTTAAAATCCTGCTTGCCGGGAATTTCACACGCCATGCGAAACTGACCTCCCAACGTATGGGCCGATTCAAACAAAGTGACCTGATGACCACGCTCCGCCAGTATGCTTGCACAAGCCATTCCCGCCGGACCACCACCCACCACGGCAACGTTCTTAGGCGTTGTTGACGGTTGTACATTCCAAAGGGTCTCATGGCACGCCCGCGGATTTACCAAACAAGAGGCAGTCTTACCGGAAAACAAGTGATCGAGGCAAGCCTGATTACATCCGATGCACGTATTGATGTTGTGTTGAGGGCCAGACTTCGCCTTGGCAACCAAATGTGCATCGGCCAGGAAGGGACGAGCCATAGAGATCATATCCGCTGCGCCGGATTTAAGCAGTTCTTCAGCCTGTTCGGGCGAATTGATTCTGTTTGTGGTAATTAAAGGAATAGACACTTCTTTTTTCATTCGGGCAGTTACCCATGAAAACCCGCCATTCGGCACCATGGTGGCAATCGTGGGGACGCGCGCCTCGTGCCAGCCAATTCCCGTATTGATGATGTTGGCACCCGCTTTTTCGATCTCCTTTGCAAGCATGACGACCTCTTCCCATGTTGATCCGTTGGGGACCAGGTCGAGCATGGACAAGCGATAAACAATAATGAATTCAGGCCCTGCCATTTGGCGTATGCCGCTAACGATTTCCAATGCAAAACGCATACGATTTTCGTAGGACCCACCCCATTCATCAGAACGCTTATTGGTGTGGGGAACCAGAAATTCATTGATCAGATATCCTTCACTACCCATAATTTCAACGCCATCATAGCCCGCCTCCTGAGCCAAAGCCGCGCAACGGATGTAGTGTTTTATAGTGCGCCGAATCCCGCGCTGACTCATTTTGCGAGGAGTGAATTTCGAGATCGGACTTTTAATCCTGGAAGGAGCCACACACAGCGGGTGATAGCCATACCGGCCTGCATGCAAAATTTGCATAACGATCTTTCCCTGATGCTGATGCACCGCATTCGTAATGAGTTGATGCTTACGGGCTTCCGAAGAAGTAGTGAGTTTTATAGAAAACGGACTTACCCATCCCTGCCGATTGGGAGCCACACCGCCGGTTACAATCAGCCCCACCTCTCCCTGAGCCCGTTCAGCGTAAAAAGCGGCCATTCGTTCAAAACCGTTGCGGTGCTCTTCCAGTCCGGTGTGCATGCTCCCCATAATGATTCTATTCTTGAGCCGGGTAAACCCAAGATCGAGCGGTTCGAAAATGTGAGGATATGCGGAGTGAGGAGAATCGGGCATTATAAAATCGTTTATGTCTGTAATGTTACTTGGCAGCAAGAAAGTAACCGTTACCTTTGCCCCCGAAAATAACCCTAAAATCGTAAGAAATGCCAAAAGGAGTTTATCAGGTTCCGTTTCCAACCAATGAGCCTGTTTTTTCATACGCGCCGGGTTCGAAAGAGCGCGAAGAGTTGAAAGCGGCATACGCCAAAATGTATAGTCAGGACCCCATAGATGTACCTATGTACATTGGATCGAAGGAAGTCCGTACGAATGACAAACACGCCCTCACCCCACCGCACGAACATGCGCATGTGGTAGGACATTATAATAGAGGAACAGCAGAACACGTTGCGGAAGCCATTGAATCGGCCATGCAAGCCCGACAAGCCTGGGCCGACATGAGCTGGGAGCACCGCGCCTCCATATTCCTCAAAGCTGCCGATTTGCTGGCCGGACCGTTTCGCGCCCGTATGAATGCTGCAACCATGATCGCCCAGTCGAAAAACGCCATGCAGGCGGAGATTGATGCGGCTTGTGAGTTGATCGACTTTTTCCGATTCAACGTGGCTTACATGCAGCAGATTTATGCTGAACAACCCGATTCAAACGAAGGCATGTGGAATCGATTGGAGTACCGTGCGTTGGAAGGTTTTGTGTTCGCACTCACCCCATTCAATTTTACATCCATCGCCGCCAACCTGCCTGCAGCAGTAGCTTTGATGGGTAATGTCGTAGTGTGGAAACCTGCTGAAAGCCAGGTGTACTCTGCTCAAGTTATTATGGAGCTGTTCAAGGCCGCCGGACTACCCGACGGAGTGATCAACATGGTCACTGTTCCCGGCTCTGTAGCAGGAGAGGTTATTTTCAATCACGCCGATTTTGCCGGACTCCATTTTACAGGATCCACCGGAGTATTCCGACAGTTGTGGCAGACTATCGGGAACAATATCGCCAAGTACAAGTCATACCCGCGTATTGTGGGTGAGACCGGAGGAAAGGACTTCATTGTGGCGCACAAGTCAGCCAACCCAATGGAAGTAGCAACCGCCATTTCACGGGGAGCTTTTGAATTCCAGGGACAAAAATGTTCGGCAGCTTCACGTGCCTATGTGCCCGACAATATGTGGGAAGCTGTGCGCAAGCAAGTGGTGGCCGACGTTAACTCATTCAAAATGGGCGCTCCGGATGACTTCGGAAACTTCATTAACGCAGTCATTGACAAGAAGGCATTCACTAAGATTTCGGAATATATTGATTATGCGAAATCGGCCGATGATGCTGAAATTATCGCTGGAGGGAATTATGACGGAAGCAAAGGATACTTCATTCAGCCTACGGTGATCTTAACGACCAACCCCAAATTCCGCACCATGTGTGAGGAAATCTTTGGTCCGGTACTGACCATCTACGTTTACAAAGCCGATGAATGGTCGGACGTATTGAAGCTTGTTGACAGCACCAGTGAATACGCATTGACCGGTGCCATTTTCTCAACCGACCGGTATGCTATATCTGAAGCTACCAAAGCGTTGGAGAATGCGGCGGGTAACTTTTACATCAATGACAAGCCAACAGGAGCTGTTGTGGGACAGCAGCCTTTTGGTGGTGCGCGAGGATCAGGCACCAATGACAAAGCCGGGTCTTACCTGAATTTGTTGCGTTGGGTGTCGCCACGTACCATTAAAGAGACCTTTGTTCCGGCTACGGATTACCGATACCCATTTCTTGGTTAATAAGTACCGTTAACCCCGACTTTGAGCAAGCCTGTTTTTCCTAATTTCGAACGTTATTTCAACAGTAATAATCGATAGGAAAATCAGGCTTGTTGATTTTTCATTGAATAGTAAAACAGCAATAAGTTTGGCAAGGCATTTGCCAACGACCGGTCCGAATTATAAACTCATACTTATGTTAAAGCGACTTACACTTCTTTTTGCGGCCATCTGTTTGGTTGCGGTATCACATGCTCAAAACGAGAACGATCCCAAGTTTGAAATTCATTATGGGGAACCGGCGGCTATTGAGAACGAACAGTTTAAACTGGAAATATCAGAGCCCCATTCTCAAATGGAGTTTGTTTCAATCAAGGTGACGATTACCAACTACACCGATGACTGGATGTTTTTTGATCCGGAGAAAGTGACCTTCATTAAAGGAGGAACTGAGCAATTTAAAGGAAAAGGCAATGCCTGGAAGATTGGACCAAAGCAAACGAAGAGTCGAGGAGTAAAGGCGGCCGGCGAAGCCAATTACCACAGCGATTCTTACACGGTTGAATTCAATGATCCCATTGAGTTATTGCCAACTTCCGCAGGAAAAACCAAGGCTGAGTCGTTTGACCTCCCTCCTGCCAAGAATTCTTTTGCCGCCGGTGAATTTGACGTGAAGCTTATCGAATGCAAGCAAAAGACTAAAGAAACGCTTATCATTTTCGAGGTTACCTACACCGGCAATCAGATGGGCCTGGTGGATGGATCGGCGTTGACTATGCATCCAAAGGATCAGCCCGACAAGGTTTACGCTACTGAAAACACCCGAGCTGACCAGGATGTGTTAAAACCCGGCAAGAAAACGAAGGTGAAAGGTATTTTCCACATTCCCGCCGCCGTTACGGATATGCAGAAATCGGATCTCGTCATTGACTGGAATGACACCTTTATCGAAACCTCATTTCAAACGATTAAGTTGAGTGAATCGTTTGATTTGAAGCGCGACGATGAAAAGACCAAAGCAAAGAACTCATAATCATTACTTTCGATTATGTCAGGCCCCGAATCGTGAATGGTTCGGGGTTTCTTTTGGAACATATGGCGGCATTCGCCAAATGCGGAATTAGCGAACAAAATGCAACCAACTACACTTTATCGTGGAGGGCAAACGATATAAGTTTAATTTAGCGCGGGTGTTAAAAAGAAGTACACGAAATCCACAATTCAAGGACCACTACGACGTGGTAATCATCGGTGCAGGTGCGAGCGGGTTAACCTCGGCTGCCTTGCTGAGCCGCATGGGATATTCCGTTTGCGTATTGGAAATGGACAGTCGGCCGGGAGGCTACCTGGCCGGATTTCGAAGAAAGGACTTTCGCTTTGACTCGGCTATTCACTGGCTTAATCAATGCGGACCGGGGGGAATGATCACCAAGATTTTTGGTTTGATTGCCAATGACTATCCCCGCACCGAGGAACAGAAACTCATCCGAAGGTATAAAGGAGAGTCTTTCGACTACCTGTTAACCAATCAACCCGATGACTTCCGTGATCAGTTGATTAAAGACTTTCCGCATGAGGAGAAGGGTATTCGTAAATTCTTCCGGGATGCCCGACGCGTGGCCGTGCCTTTCAAGAATTACGATCCGGTTTTCCGTACCATGGAGACCATGAGTTTGTGGGAGAAGTCCCTCATCGGATTGCGCATGCTCACCTTTGTTATGCCCTTCCTTCACTTCCTGCGCTATACGGGAGATGCAGGCGTACGAAAAGGGCTGAAACGTTACTTCAAAGACGAAAAACTGATGGACATTTTCTGTTCAGAAATGGACTTTATGTCGATCATTGTGCCCATTGCATGGGCATACAACAACGATTACCAGCTCCCCCCTCCCGGTGGCAGTCAGGTGTTTCCCGAATGGTTGGAACATGTTACCATGGAATGTGGTAATGACTTGTTTTTCAAGTGCAAAGTGACTTCAATTGAATGCGAAGAAAAAGTGGCGAAGTCGGTTATAGTTGAACATCGTGATGAGGAGTATCGGGTTAAGACCGACTTTGTAATTGCTGCTTGCGATTCCAATGCATTGTTTACAAAGATGCTTCCACAAGAGTTGGTGAAGAAGGAGTTTGTTCAAAAATTGGATGATGCCGAGCTGTACAGTTCAAGTGTGACGATTTCACTGGCTTTGGATAAGCCCGCCGAGCACTTTGGATTTGGTGAAGAAATGGTCTTTTTCTCGCGCGACGATGTAAAGCGAGAGGAGCATTCCAATGGCGACCCCTATACCAGTGGGATTATCGTTTTGGCACCCTCAGCCCGCGATCGTTCACTTGCTCCCGACGGAATGGGGACGTTGACGCTTTATACTTCGGCATTTTTCGACTATGAGGATCAATGGCGTTGTGAAGTGGATGAGAAAGGGAATTTGATACGTGGAGAGGCTTACAAGCAATTGAAGGAAGAATATGCCGATATCGTCATTCGCCGGATTGAGGAGCGAATGAATACTGATATTCGTGGCCACATCGTATACTGCGATATAGCCACGCCCATTACACACTGGCGCTACACCGGAAATCACCAGGGTACCATGATGGGCGCCCGACCCGGAAAGGAAAATATTAAGAGTGGTGTGGCCCGGTATTCAACGCCGGTCAAAAATGTTTTGTTGAGCGGACACTGGGCCGAACTTGGCGGAGGGGTTCCCATTGCGGTTAAAACAGCCACCAATGCAGTGTTACTTTACCTCCAGCGAATAAAGAACACCAAAGCAGCCAAAGGCCTTGCCCGATATATGGAAGGGCGCACCACCATTCCCGAAACCCGAGAAACCATGGGATTCGGATCGTATACCGAAAGCTACAAGCCCGATTTAACCCCTGCCGATAAGAAGCGGTTGGATGTTGCTGAGTGATCTGGTCTTTTGCACAAATTCCTTCTAAATTCCCCTTTTATTATTCTAATACCGGTATTGCGTGTTCGGCATTCCTACGTATAAAACCGGTGGCCGAGCGCAGTCGAGGCCCATTGATTCCCCCCTATCCTGCTCCGGTCATCTTGATTACCAATAGGAGTGAGATCTATTGAACAATCAGCCTTTCCGATTGAAGAACTTTTCCATTCTCGCTCAAAGCTACAACAGTGTAGATTCCTGCGGTATAAGAGGAACAATCAACAATATAGGTTGTCGGTCTTGTATGAGCCCAAAAGGAATCAACACTTTGTCCATTGGGGCTAATGATTTGTACTTTGAGCCCTTTGTTCGGAACTCTGCCCATAAATATGGAGAATTGATCTTGAGCCGGAACGGGACCAATTGAAAAATAGGTATCTGACTCTTCAAACTCCTCAATACCCACATGACATCCTGGAACGAGGCAGCCATGTTCATCCAGATGCACAACCCAAGTGTCCTGACTGAGTTGTAGTTCAGCGTTCCCTATGGTCGCCCCAATGCACGTAATATCTCCATTATCGGCAATTTCCATGTCCCAAAAAAGACAGAGATCACCCGAAATATTCACATAGTGCCTGTACCAAAGTGAATCCCCTTCTTGGCTTACTTTGCAAATGAGTCCTTCAATGGATAAATCGAGATCTGGACTTCTTGCGGACCCTGCCGCAACATAGTCCCCTTCAGCAGTCTCAGCAATGGTGGAAAAGAAATTTTGGCTACCAAATGGGCCATAGATATTCGACCATAATACATCCCCATCAGGTGTGAGTTTTCTCAGAAACGCATGACCTGCAGATCCATCATTGATTGAAAACTCTCCACCTTGTAAGATATTTCCGTCTGAAGTTGCGAATACATTGGCGGCTGAATCATGGTATTCATTATCCACCCAAAAACTCTCACCAATCACTCCGTTGTAATCCACGAACGTCACTCCCATGTCTAAATAATCAAACGAGCTGGAACGAGTAGTTCCTACATAATATCCCACACCGGGTACTTCTGACAAAGATTGATATAGTATTGCAAGGTCATCACTCGAATGGTATGATCTCCATTGTTCATTTCCGAGAGAATCTGTCTTAATTACAAGACCTTTGGTATGAGTTTCGAAATCATAGCTACTACCGCACATAAGCAGGCCGCCATCAGAGGTAAATATTGAGCAACTTCCAATCTCATCGAGCCCCTCCGCAGATGATAGGATTTTCGTCCACAGGGTGTCTCCATTTAAATCCGTAGAAACAGCGAGGAATTGAGATGGCGAATCATTGTAGTCCACTGAACCGCAAAGAATCGTCTTTTCGTCTTTGATGTCGAGTGAACCTCCCCATCCCGCAAACCAACCTTGATCCAAGGCTCCATATTGTTCAAGGTTTTGGATCGCACCATTATTATCAATTACAGTATAGAATATGCTCGGATTGCCAATAACACCGGTTCCACCGGAAACCATAATAAAACCTCCTTCAATTTCTTTAATTGAAAATCCAGTTTCGCCCAAAAGCAACTGCATAAGATCATATCTCAAATTAAAATACTGGCCCGAAGAGACGCCATGAAGGGCACAGAAGATTATTATTGAAACTAACCGCATTTATTTTATCAATTGTACTTTTTGTGTTTCTATTCGGATGCCCGTCAGGACAAACAAGCACGAAACCTGTCCAAAAAATATCATTTTCGACTCGAATTCTTCTATGAGGAATACGAGTGGTTGTGAAGGCTTTCTCTTAAGAACAGACAGGCTACCTTTATTGCCCTATTGCTTCTCTCAATTTTTCCAAATCCACATAGCCAAGGTGTTCGAGGACCGATATCAAGCTGTCACGCTGATCCAGTTTTCCGGCTTTGTGATAGGCAACACAAAGAAGTCCTTTATCCCCGATATTGTCGTTGAGCTGTATGGCTCGCTTTCCAAGAGCTATAGCACTTTCATATTCTCTGGACATGAGCCTATTCACAGCGTAATTTGAATAAACCTGAGCAATAGTTGAATCCAATTTAAGTGCCCGGATATAATACTCTTCACCTTCCGAAAGGCGACCTTTCTTATCCAGTAACATCCCCATGTTCATCAATACTCCGGGTTTACTCGAGTCAACGCTGATCCCCTTTTCTGTAACTATTAGCGCCATTGAATCTTCTCCAAGAGCAATATAAATTGTACCTAACATTTGCCATCCGAAAAAATCATCCTCGTATACCCTAACATAATCAGTCGCTACTGAAATACAGGAATCGAATTGCTGATCATTGTATAGTTCCAAAATCAACTCAGCCTTCTGCTTTCTCATATCAACGTTGGGAGCGTCCTCCTTATTCGAATCTCCAAGACAGCCTGATACACATAGAAGTGTCAGAATCACATAAACTATTCTCATTCAATGTTAGAAGTTGGTCCTATAATCAGTGAACTATACCTTGCATCACGCAAGATGAGAAGAAATTTAAAACATCAGCATATTCAGCCAATTGAATCAGGAAAGCTACATTTGCGGGTCTAAGAGAGCCAGGAATCGAGGCTCACAACCCCTTCATGCAAATTAAAAGTCTGGGCATTCTTTTTTAACGGATGAGGTAACCAAGTCTACTAAGAAGGTGACTTCATTTATTTCCCTTTAACCCCCCAGACGAATCCTAGATTTACATAGAACCACGTATTGGTTATATGCGAAATATTCTTTTCAGCCCACCCTCGCTGTGGGCCTTCCAATAATTCAAATTGAGTTCTTCCTCCCAGCTTAAATTGCCCACCTACTTGGGCTTGAAATCCAATATATCTCGTTTTACCTGACTTATTATTCGAAAAATACCATTCAAGCGACGACACACCTACGGCGCATGAAAGCAAAGTAGAGCTCGAATACTTGTATTCTGAAAAGACTTGATCTAGCTCTACCAAATAATGGCCTCCAAAAATGTAGTTCATTTGAGTGTCGAAAAATATCCTCCTCACACGTCCTTCAATGCTTTTATTCGGCCAATATGAAAACCTATGTCCGAATTGAATACCAACCGAATATATGTAACTGATATCTGCTGATCCCAAAAGAGACAGAGAGTATGGCTTTTGTTGACTGTCCGACGAGAAGTCGGAACTATGAAAGTCATGATACTTGAGTTCCGCTGAGCACTGAGCACCTATTGGAACCCGCGCTCCTACTCCCAATAGAAAATTTGGAACCTGACCAAAACCATTACAAAATGAGGTGATGACAATAAGTGTTACAATTGAATACTTCAATGTATTAATCATTTGGTCGATTTGTGGTCTTCCTCATTTAGGGATCATCTAAAAATAGATTTTTTCCCACGTACCACCAATAATTGAATCACCTCGAATATAACGATACAGCACTGTCAGTGACGATTGAGCGAGCGCAACCGTGGCCAAAGCGCATAAATACTCCTTTTCCCAAAATTCATGCTCGTTTCGACTGCGTTCAACGACCGGTTTTCCCGTTATGTGATGGTAGTTGGAAAAATCGAAACAAACCGAGTTACGAATGCACGCCCCCAATCCCGCTCTCAACATTCTTCTTGCTCTACCTCGTCCGTGAATAACCTCCCGAACAAGGATGAACAAATGCCAGATGCAGAAGTGACAAAATCGAGGGGTCTATTCCACTACTACCCGAGCGAAACTTTCAGTCCCATTATTGAGATGGCAGAAGAGGTAATACAGCCCTGACTCCATGGAATGAATGGGTATTGATACTTGATGAGTTTTTTCCCTATTCAGTCTATTTATAATAACTCTCCCCGCTACATCTCTAAACTCGTAACTTTCTATAGTTTGGTTCATTGGTGCTTGAACGATCAAGTTGCCTTGTCTTTGAACCGGATTGGGATGGACAAAGACTTCGTTGTTTAAAGAGTCCTGGTTCTCAATACTGTTAGGGTTACTAATCTCCAGAATGTATCCATCCCAACCTTCGGTAGCTTCCAACTCTTGGTCACCAAAAGTGACAATACCTTGGTGAAGGCCGGACATGAAAATCGATTGGTCATCAAAGGCAAGCGCCAAACTAAATCCAACGTCCCCATTTGATGCGTCACTCAATAAATACCATGAAAGCTCTAAATTTTCATCCAGAGCAAGAAGAAGAGTTTCCTCTTCCTGGAAATCAAGTACTCCTAAATCGGTTAGATGGATAGATTCCTTTACGTGGGTAGCATAGTAAAATGTGTTGTTGTGACAATAAAGCTCCCCGGCATAGGATGATAAATGTCGACAGCCAATATTTACCACTGCGA
>JAGQVX010000052.1 GCA_020437755.1 Flavobacteriales bacterium | reverse complement strand
CCAGCAGAATCAGAACCGCGAAAATGGGAATCGACAATATGACCGGATCGAGCATACCGCAAAAATACAATTTGAGGGGTTATGCCCGATGATGAATCGGATGTGAAAAGCGTTGTTAATCGTTGAGGTAAGCCTCTGCGCGGTCCATCATATCAGGAGAACCCACAAAATAAGGCACCCGCTGATGAAGCTTCTCCGGTACCATTTCCATGACATTGGTATATCCATCTGAGGCTCTTCCACCGGCCTGTTCGATGACATAAGCCAAGGGATTGCACTCATAGAGCAGTCGAAGCTTGCCCTCGGGCGACGAATTCGTACCCGGATAAATGTAAATACCTCCCTTGATCAGGTTTCGATGAAAATCGGCTACCAACGAACCGATATACCTTCCTGAATAAGGCCTTCCGGTGGATTTATCCGTTTGACGACACCAATCGGCGTACTTCCCGATGCCCGGGTGACAAACGAGCAAATTGCCCTCATTAATGGAATACAACCGACCGGCCGGCGGGGTTTTCATATTGGCGTGCGACAGACAGAATTCTCCGATAGATTGCTCAAGCGTAAATCCATTAACACCGTTTCCTGTGGTATACACCAGCATGGTTGACGATCCGTAAAGCACATAACCAGCGGCCACCTGCTCGCTTCCCGGTTGCAGGAAATCGCTCAACTCCGCTTTGGTTCCAATAGGACTCTTACGTCGGTAAATGCTAAAAATCGTTCCAATAGAAACGTTCACGTCGATGTTAGAACTTCCATCGAGAGGATCATACAGCACCACATATTTTCCATTCATGCTGCGCTCATTATCGAACGCCACGAAATCTTCCTGTTCCTCCGAAGCGATTCCGCAAACCATGCCTCCGTTCAAGAATGACTTCATGAAAACCTGGTCGGCCATTACATCGAGCTTCTGCTGTTCTTCGCCCTGAACATTGGTCACTCCCTGCGCTCCAAGGATGTCTTCCAATCCGGCACGACTCACCTTTTGGTTCACAATTTTGGATGCAATTCCAATATCGGTAAGCAATCGCGACAAATCGCCGGATGCATACGGAAAGTCGGCTTGTCGGTCAAAAATAAACTCGTCAAGGGTGATCAGTTGATTCATGATGGAAATTTGAGGCAAAAGTAATGATTCTCTGCGCTACGCCGGAGACACGGGATTCGATCCCAATTGCTGCGTAATCTCGACAAACTGTTCAACAGATAGTTGTTCCGGACGAAGACCCAACAATGCCTCCAACGTTGTTTTGGTGTGGTCGGTGAGCAACGGCTTGAGTGAATTGCGCAGCGTTTTCCGGCGTTGATTGAACGCCTGCTTCACCACGCGTTTGAACAGGACTTCGTCGCAATCCAAATGTTCCACTTCATTCCGCTGCAACCGTATAACTCCCGATTTCACCTTTGGGGGAGGGATGAATTCGTGTTCATCAACCGTAAACAAGTATTCGATATCGTAATACGCCTGGAGCAGCACCGAAATAATACCATACGTTTTGGACCCCGGAGGAGCCGCCACACGTTGAGCAACCTCGCGCTGAAACATCCCTACGACTTCCGGAATGAGATCGCGAAAATCGTACACCCTGAAAAGGATTTGCGAGGAGATGTTGTACGGAAAATTCCCCACTACTGCGAAGGGTTCAATGGTTCTCTCGCTCCAGTCAATACGCAGAAAATCCTCCTCCATAATATGTCCTTTCAATGCCGGATAGTGCTCATCGAGAAACTCAACACTTTCGGTATCCACCTCAACCACGTCGAGTTCGAGCCCTTCCTTTTGCAGGAGATGCTTCGTAAGTGCTCCTGTACCCGGGCCCACTTCAACCATTTTATGGTAGCCACCAAATCCGCTAACTGCGCCGGCAATCCGCGCGCAAATGGCATCATTCTTCAAGAAATGCTGACCGAGATGCTTTTTGGGTTTAACCATAGATCAGGGAGTAATAATGTCTTCAACACGCAACAAGGTGCGAAAGGCAGCAAACTTCCCCTGATACCGTTTCGTGTGTTCTTCCTGAAGTCGGGGAGCATGGTCGCGCTGGTACTCTTCGAGTTGATTCATCGACGGACAGGTATACTGAATGGAGTACGATTTTCCTCCTTCTTCAAACGCAAGGATGCGCGATATTTTGCATTCTGTAAAATATCCGGTTTGCAGCACATCAGGAATATGCTCCTTCCGCATCCAATCGAGCCAGTCGTCGTGGGCACTGTCGTCGATATTGACGGTGACATTGTATATGATCATGGCCCAAAAATAGGGAGAAACAGGGGAAATGATGACACCCGGACCCGGTGCCCTTTCACGCGGGAATCAAGCTATGCAACGCTGGTCCCGGCTTTCGATTTGATCCACTGAATTCCAAAAACGACAAGCAACACCCAAGGCCAGCTGTGCCAGGCCAGATCAAACCAATCCAAGGCTTCCATTCCATTAGCCCCTCCGGCAACCCAGCGGATTTTGCCAAACAGGTGCGGCTCAGGAAAAAACGGAGCCAATCCAAGCGTCAACGACGCCAACAGGGCAAATCGCAAGCGCTCCTTGAGTTTTTCTTCTTTCGATTTCATGCTGCAAATCTCGCCTCTGTTTACCATCCCTACTGTGCCGACCATCACATATCCCCTTCCCCCAACGGCCTAACCTTACGATTTCTTGATAATACCTCCATCCACTGTCTTACCTGATCGCACAATTAGTGCTATTTAACAATTGGTCGCGCACCATTCAAGCTGATTTTTCGTTGTGTGCAAAACCTTTATCCTATGACGTACATCGACTTTTGGAAATCGCGCCTTGTTCGCCTCATTTTCAACCCACTCAATTACTGCCTGGGCATTAGCATTGCCTTTAGTTTCGCACTTATTTTCCTCCGCATGGAATGGTCGGGCTCCACGCGTTTCTTGTTCTTGGTGTGGAACCTGTTCCTGGCCGGAATCCCGCTGGTAGCTTCTACCACGCTCAAATTCTTTCATGAAACCAACCGAATGCGTTGGTATGTAATCCTGCCCACCGGCATGCTGTGGCTGCTATTTCTCCCCAACGCTCCTTATATCCTAACCGATTTATTCCACCTGCGCGCCAGCTCCTCCATCCCCATTTGGTTCGATCTTTTGCTCATCCTGTCCTTTGCCTGGAACGGGTTGATTTTCGGACTGAAATCGGTCATGGATGTGCAGCAAATTATTTCGGCACGTGGCAACCCATTTGCCGGATGGCTCACCGCTATTCTCGCACTCATTGCTTCCAGTTTCGGGATTTACTTGGGGCGTTTCCTTCGTTGGAATTCATGGGACATCCTCTCACGGCCGGGTGATTTACTCCGCGACATTCTCGCGCCGTTCCTTGATCCCTTCACGCACATCACCCCGGTTGCCGTGACCGCTACGTTCTCGTTTTTCCTTATTCTGGTCTATGTCACTATTATTCAGCTATTGAGGCATTCGCCAAATGAGGTATCGCGCTAGTGTAGCCTTTTCCCTGCTCCCTTTTCCGAAGTCAGCAGCTTTCCACTGAGTATTCAAACGTGCCTCAGAAAACCACAGCATTTGGCCAATTACCGGTATGAAACAGACTTCAGCAACAAGTTGATTGAACTGATTATCTTTGCCCATCCAACAACGCAGCGTGAAAGACAGCTTAGTAATTATACCTACCTACAAGGAAAAAGAAAACATCGAAAACATGCTCCGAACCGTAATGGGTTTGGAACACCCATTTCACGTACTTGTAGTGGACGATGGCTCTCCTGATGGAACTGCCCAAATTGTGAAAGACCTGCAGTCGGAATTCACCGATCGCATTCACCTTATAGAACGTGAGGGGAAACTGGGCCTGGGCACTGCTTACATTCGTGGATTCCGCTGGGCGCTGGAACAGGGCTATGAGTATATTTTCGAAATGGACGCCGATTTCTCGCACAACCCTAAGGATCTTATTCGCCTCCGTCAGGCTTGTGTCGATGGCGCTGATATGAGCGTCGGATCACGCTACTGCAAAGGAGGAAAGGTGGAAAACTGGCCGGCCAACCGCGTGTTGATGAGTTATTTTGCCTCGGTATACGTGAACACCATCCTGTGGACCGGCATTCGCGACTGCACCGCCGGATTCAAATGCTACACGCGAAAGGTGCTCGAAACCATCGACCTGGATAACATTAAATTCATCGGTTATGCGTTTCAGATAGAGATGAAATACACTGCTCGCCGACTCGGCTTCAAGCTGGTAGAGGTGCCCATTACCTTTATCGACCGACAATTGGGTCAGTCGAAAATGAGCATGAACATATTCAAAGAAGCATTTTGGGGAGTCCTTAAAATGCGGTTTAAGAAAATTACCCGGGCTGCATAGACCCTAAGAAACATGAACACTTCTCCATTTCTCATTCGTAACGTCCAGGTTGTAAATGAGTTTGAAATTGTGCATTCCGACGTGCGCATTTCAGATGCTCAAATCCACACCATAGCTCCGGCCGGCACGCTGGAACCTCTGTCGGGTGAGACCGTTGTTGAAGCACAAGGCAAATATCTTTTGCCCGGCGCTATTGATGATCAGGTTCACTTCCGCGAGCCCGGACTTACCCACAAAGGAGAAATCGAGACGGAATCACGGGCTGCTGTGGCAGGAGGGATCACTTCCTATATGGAAATGCCCAATACGGTTCCTCAAACCCTTACGCAGGAGTTGTTGGAGGATAAATACCGAAGAGCTTCAGAAGTAAGTTATGCCAACTACAGCTTCTTCATGGGGGCATCGAACGATAACCTTAAAGAAGTACTTAAAACCGATCCCAAGTCGGTATGTGGGGTTAAGGTTTTTATGGGGTCGTCTACCGGAAACATGCTCGTGGACAACCGTCAAACGTTGGAAGGATTATTTGGCGAATGCCCTATGCTTATTGCCACCCACTGCGAAGATGAAGCCACTATTCGAGCCAATATGGCCACTTATACGGCACAATACGGTGATGATATTCCGGTACGTTTCCATCCCGTGATTCGCAGTGCAGAGGCTTGTTACAAGTCATCATCGCTGGCCGTGGAACTTGCCGAAAAGCACGGCGCACGATTGCACATCCTCCACATCAGCACGGCCCGTGAATTGTCGCTTTTCCGCAATGACATCCCTCTTTCTGAGAAGAAAATAACCGCAGAAGCATGCATCCACCACCTGTGGTTTAGCGAAGAGGACTATGAATCCAAAGGCAACTTTATAAAATGGAACCCCGCTGTGAAAAAGGCTACAGACCGCGAAGCCATTTTCAATGCCGTTTTGAATGATACCATCGATGTGATTGCCACCGACCATGCGCCACATACGCTGGAGGAAAAACAAAATGTATATACGAAAGCTCCATCGGGCGGTCCACTGGTTCAGCATGCATTACCTGCTCTTCTTGAAATGCACCGGAATGGTAAAATTTCACTCGAGAAAATCGTCGACAAAACTGCACACCAAGTGGCCGAGATGTTCCAAATTGAGAAGCGTGGCTTCATTCGTGAAGGCTACTTTGCCGATCTCGTGCTGGTGAATCTCAGCAGTCCCTGGACGGTAAGTAAGTCGAACATTCTCTACAAATGTGGCTGGTCACCATTCGAAGGAACTACCTTTTCTGCGCAGGTTGAAAAGACATGGGTAAATGGTCACCTGGCCTGGTCAGAAGGCAAAGTACATCCTAAGCCGGCCGGAAAACGCCTCACATTTGACCGGTAATCATTCATATCGCCCGTGGGTGGTCCTGTTTGCGGTGATCACGTTGCTCCTTGCCGCCTGTGGTGGCGAACCCGAGGTTGTGATTCCACCGGATGTCATGCCCCGACAAGAATTCATTGAGGTGTATGCCGATGCTTTGCTCATCGAAGCGGCCTACAAGCAAAGGCTGTATAAAACGGAAGACCCCAACATCTGGATCGGCAAGCGGTATGGAGAATTATTTGAACGTTATCAACTGGATCCCGAACGCTACAAGCATTCCCTCGATTGGTATTCCTCTCAAACTGCCTTATTCTATGAGATGTACGATGAAATCATCGAAAAACTGAATAAGATGGAGGCCAGGGAAACCGACACAGAAACTCCCTGATATTCCATGGTGAAGTACCTTGCCGCCATATGCTTCACGATTGTTTCGGGGTTAAGTGCTCTGGGGCAACACTACAATTTTCGCAATTTTTCAGTCCGCGATGGCCTCGCACAGTCCCAGGTATATGCCATGCTTCAGGACAGCCGTGGGTACCTGTGGTTTGGTACAAGAGGAGGCGGGTTGAGTCGCTACGACGGTATTTCGTTCAGCACGCTTGACGCACGCAACGGACTGGCCAACAACACGGTAAATTGTCTGCTGGAAGACCGCCGGGGCAACCTGTGGATTGGCACAGAAGACGGACTATCAGCCTACGACGGGAAGTCATTCCGAACCATTCAGCCCCGGCCCGGAATATCCACTTCCATCGAATGCCTCACCTCCGATGAACAGGGAAATATCTGGATGGGAACGGAAGCAGGAATTTTTCACCTCGAAGGAGATTCATGCAAGTGGTGGGACAGCAATCAGCCATGGGCGGACGAATCCATCTATGATTTGGAATTTGATCACCTGGGGCGTTTATGGGGTGGAACGAACTACGGTTTGTTCTGCAAAACAGATTCAGGTATTACCATGTTCAACCGCAACAATGCGTTCAATACCAACCTGGTGTCATTCGTGCGTGAGAGCCCCGAAGGCGACATCTGGATCGGGCTGTACGGCGACGGGGTCTATTGCCTTAAACCCGATGGGCTAACGAAAATCGATGAAATTGGGGCTTCTGAAGTGTTTGATATTCTTTTCACGCCATCCGGCAAATGCTGGATTGCGACCCTCACGGAGGGGGCACTCTTTTACGACCCCGTTACCGGTGAAGTACAGCGCTACACCGAACGAGAAGGGTTGGCCGTGAATCAGGTACGCTCACTGCTCCGTGATGATTGGGGTACCATATGGATGGGTACTTCCGGCGGAGGTGTTTCGCGCTATAGTGGACAACAGTTCCAATACTTCTCCACCGAAAACGGTTTGCCGGGGCATCAGGTGTATGCCGTTGCCGAAGACTTCGAATGCCGCATTTGGGCTGGTGTTGGCGACAAAGGACTGGTTCACATCAACCCCGTAAGCGGAGAAGTGGTTGCCGATTCGCTGGTGCATTCAGGTAAAGTCAAAGCACTATATACAGATGAAACCGGCAGGGTATGGGTAGGCACCCATGGAGAAGGAATCTTCGTATTCGAATCTGACACGGTCCTGCATCTGGATATGGAAGAGGGGCTTAGCTCCAATTGGATCAGTGCTATTGAAGCCCATGCAGGCACCTACTACATCGGCACATTGGGAGGCGGCATCAATATTATACATCAACAACAGGGCACTCCACATGATTTTCGCATTGATATCTATAACTCCAATCACAACGTAGATAACCGCATTTCCGATCTGGCACTGGATGACCAGGGAAGATTGTGGTTTTCTTCACTGAGCACCGGTGTGGGGGTTATTTTAGATCGTGACAACATTCTGCAATTCGATGAACGGCACGGACTTCCTTCTTCATCGGTACGTTCTATAGCCATTGATCCATCAGGTTGGCTGTGGCTGGGAACTGCAGGGAGTGGCATAGCGCGCATGAATCTACATGCCGATACGCTTGCTTTCGAAGGGTTTGGTGACCAGGTGCAACTGGAGTCGGATCAGGTGTATTTCCTTCAGTTCGACAACGATCAGGCCCTTTGGGTAGGCAGTCAGAACGGAATCGACAAGGTGACACTCAATGCCGACCGGCGACCGGTGGATGTCTCCCATTTCGGACGTCAGGCCGGAATTCTTGGGGTAGAGACGTGCACCAATGCCTCTTACCTCGCCTCGGACGGAAACTTGTGGTTTGGCACTATAGATGGGTTATGTCGCACATCGCCGCAGACACGTTGGAGCAATGAGCATCCGCCAAAAATCATTTTACAAAACATTAATCTGTTCTACCAACCCCTCAGTGAAACCCATTTAAGCACCTTCCTTGGAGCCTGGGGACAACCCAACGACACCATCATATTCACCTACGACCAAAACCACCTGAGTTTTGATTTTGTTGGTCTGGACATGCTCAACCCCGAGAAAGTAACGTATCAGTGGATGCTGGTAGGCGAAGAAAGCGAGTGGTCGCCATTGACTCCGCGATCGAGTGCTACCTACAGCAACTTAAAACCCGGAAAATATGCCTTCAAAGTACGATCATGCAATGGTGATGGTATTTGCAACACTGAACCTCGTGTAGTCCACTTCGAAATCCTGATGCCCTTCTGGCAGAAACTATGGTTTAAGATAAGTCTGGGAGTGGTGGCATTGGTCATTTTGATAAGTATCTTCCTGATTCGCATCAATCGGGTTCGATCGGAAGCCGCCACCAAGAATGAGAAACTGAACCTGGAAAAGTCGGTCATTGAGTTGGAACAAAAAGCGTTGCGCCTGCAGATGAATCCGCATTTCATTTTCAATTCACTCAACAGTATCCAGGGATTGATTGCCAAAGAAGATGCGAAAACAGCCCGACTGTATCTGAGTAAGTTTTCAAAACTCATGCGACAAACACTGGAAAATTCGCGAGAAACCATGATCTCTCTTGAAGATGAGATCGCAGCACTTCGCAATTACCTTGATATTGAGCAATTCACACATGAAAACCGCTTTGAGTACAGAATTGAATGTGAAGTAGATTCCGAGGCATTCCTGATCCCACCCCTGGTCATTCAACCCTTTGCGGAGAATGCCATTATCCACGGACTCATTCCCCGTGGAGAGGGAGGACAACTATTGGTTCGATTTACTGAAGACAAAGGGATGTTGATCGCTGAAATATGGGACAATGGCATAGGTCGAAAGGCATCGGCTGAGCGTAGGTCACAACAAGGCAGTTACCACAAATCAGCCGGCTTACAGGTTACCCAGGACCGCCTCGACCTGTTGAATGGCAGGGCAAGTAAGAGTCTGGAAATCATCGATCTTACCGACAGCTCAGGCAATGGAATTGGCACCATGGTACGCCTACATCTTGCCGGCACCTCATTTGTCGAATGACATAAAATGAACCAACCGCCTGAATGATTGTTTACGTGGGAGCAGCGCGCGGCTGACGGCCGACAAATGCAACCAACAATCAATATCATTGGTCATTCTCTCATGACAAAGCCTGTTCTATTCGTATTCCTTAGCTGGATAACTCCAGGTGCCATTGCGCAATGTGAATTTGTAGGAATTTCCGTGTCATCTTCAAGTGAGACGCAAGTTCAATTGTTTACGCCGACTCCCTTTTTGATTCCTAATCCTGAAGCCAACGTGCATTTCTGGGATATTTCCGATACAAACGGTAATGTCATCATTCAAGAGACAACTCCCAGTGATGGCAACACATTTTTGTTCGATCACAATGTTCCCATTACCGATACGATTGTAGTGTGCCTTTCCATTACCAATGAACTTGCCGGTCCGGGAATAACCTGCACAGTGTGCGATTCGTTGGTCTACAATGGACCCATTATAGAATGGGAGTTTCTGAATAATGCAGGAGGCATCTTTGAAGCTACCGAGCCTCCTATTCCATCTTACTTTTTCCTGGGTCAATCGGCACCTTGTCCGCCACGCGTGATCAGTTTTCAGAATTTCTCATACGGAACCGATTCGGTGCATTGGACTTTCCCCGGCGGAGATCCTGCGTTTTCGAATGAGGAAGTGTTGTTGGTAACGTACAACGAACCCGGAGATTATAGCTTCACTATTGAGGTCTTCAACTCAGCCGGATCCAATTCATTCACCTCAACGGACGAAATTACGGTATACCCCAACCCCACGGCAGATTTTGGTTTTAGTTCAGAGGGATTGACGGTTACTTTCGAAAATCTGTCGGAAGGAGAACTTCCGGGACAAACTCCGGAATACCTCTGGGACTTTGGTGATTTGAACACCAGTGAAGAGGTAAATCCGATACATACCTACGCCTCCGAAGGGCTTTATGAGGTTACTTTAACCATTAATAATCAATGCGGCTCGAATACATTCACAACCATCGTAGACGTGAATGTCACCGGAGTAACAATGCTGTCAGACTTCAACCGAATGAGCATCAACCCCAATCCCAGTTCAGGTCAGTTTGAGTTGGTTCTGAACGGAATTGCTCCATCTGATGTATCCATTCGATTGCTGAATCTCATGGGGCAATCGGTATGGCAAAAGACATTCACCTCAGAAACCGTTTCATTCAAAACCACTATTGATGCCCGCTCCATAACACCCGGCACTTACTATTTGCATGTTACTTCAGGTTCGTTGAGTAGAAGTATGAAGGTGATTATTGAATAGGGAAAGACACTGATTAATGAAAAAAGCCCCCGTACCTGGTACGAAGGGCTTTTCAACCTTTAACCTATTTATTTAACCGCACTAATCCTATTGATTAGCAGCTATTTGAATCAGTTGCATTCGGACGTCGTTGACTTCGACCAATTTTGCGAGGTAAGCGTTGATGCGTCCTGCTCTCATGAGTTCCATTGCTTGTGACTTAAGAGCGGTATATTTATTCTTCAATTCTTTCATGGCTGTAGGTATTAAGTTAAACACACCGTCCATAAAACAACGACTGTGCCAAAAAATAATTGCCATGCGTTAACAGATGTGAAAGCGTGTTTTAAATTGCTGATTGTAAGCAATTTAAAAACTATTCTTCGTAGAGGAAATTGTTCGAAATGTAGTTGGTGACGGCTTCGGGAACCAGGTAGCGCACGTCTTTTTTGTCACGAATAGACTCCCGAATAAAGGTGGACGAAATCTCCAGTAAGGGAGCATCACATTGGGTAATTTGAGCTACTTGAAACTCGGTAGGAAGTCCGTCCAATAACTTACGATCCGGCTGTTGGGCAGAAATACGGGGATAGACCATGAGAGGATAATGCTCTAAAATCTCCATGTAGTCTTTCCACTTGGTGAGATTCACCAGATTATCTTCTCCCATAATGATGGAAAAGCGGTAGTCTGGAAACTCCTTGCGCAAATGCCTTAATGTATGAATAGTGTATGAGGGTTTGGGCAGATCAAACTCAGCATCACACACCTCCAGCTTTTCATTTTCTTTAATGGCCAATCTCACCATCTGTAAGCGGTGATGATCGGGCATGAGTTCGTGGAGGTTCTTGAGCGGATTGTGCGGCGAAACTACGAGCCATACCTTATCCAGATCAGCATGATGCGCCATATAGTTAGCGATTACCAAATGACCCAGGTGAATGGGGTTAAACGTTCCGAAGTACAATCCGATATTGGTCACGACTGGAGGAATTCTTTGACCAGTTCGTCGGCCCGGTTAATAGCATCGTGCAAGTTGTCGTTGACCAACACCACATCAAACTGCTCGGCATAGGTGAGTTCCTTCACCGCCTTCGAAAGTCTTCGTTCAATGCTTTCGCTCGTTTCTGTATCCCGGGCATTTAAACGGTCTCGAAGTGCTTCAAGGGATGGGGGTTGGACGAAAATGGCCAGTGCCCGATCACCGAGGTATTTCTTCAAGTTCACTCCTCCCTCAACATCTACATCGAATATAACATGACTTCCTGCCGACCAAATACGATTGAGCTCGCTCTTTAGGGTGCCATAAAAATTATCGGGATACACTTCCTCCCATTCAACGAACTCGTCGTTGGCGATTTTTTGCTTAAACTGATCAATGCTGAGGTAATGGTAGTCTTTACCATCACGTTCGATCGAACGACGCTCTCTGGTTGTGGCAGAAATCGAAAACTGCAGGTTGTGTTTGCGGTGCAGCAAGTGGTGCACAATGGTCGTTTTTCCCGCCCCGGAAGGGGCTGAAAAAATAACCGCCTTACCTGATTCGATATTCACCTCTCTATTCATTAAAGCACATTCAGGACTTGCTCCTTGATTTTTTCGAGTTCATCTTTCATTTGAACAACCACGCGTTGCACATCCGAATTGTTGGCCTTTGAACCCAACGTATTGATCTCTCTTCCAATCTCCTGGGAAATGAATCCCAACTTTTTGCCTTGTGCGCTGCCCTTTCGCATCACATCTACGAAGTAATCGCAATTGCTCTTCAGACGTTGACGTTCCTCCGAAACATCCAGACGTTCCAAATAGTAGATTAGCTCCTGCTCAAAGCGATTGGAATCAATTTTATCGGTATCTACCAACTCTTCCAGGTTGTTTTGAATACGCTCTCTGATCAATTCAGTGCGTTGATTCAGGGGCTCTTCAAGTTCGCCATACAACGACATGATAGTATCAATGCGCGCCTGAAACTCGTCCTGAAGCTTATTACCTTCGGTGGAACGGTAAGTATTCAACATTTGGAGTGCCTCCTTTATCAGATTTATTACCTGATTCCACTCATTTTCATCGATCTCCTCCTTCTCGGGTCTTAGCACGTCGGGGATGCGCATCAACAAACTCATAAAGTCGGTATTGGTCTGACCGATATCGTCAGCTACTTCCTTCAGATCTGTATAATAGGCCTCCATGAGGCCTTTGTTGACTGTAATTTTCTTTTCCGAAGCATCAGCTTCGTAGAAGATGGTTACGTCACACTTTCCTCTCACCAAATCATCGGCCAGATAGGATCGCAAGTCCATTTCCTTCTGTTTGTAGACGCTAGGCATGCGCACACCGAGATCAAGTTGTTTGCCATTGAGTGCTCGAACTTCTACGGTGAATTTTTTCGGACCAATTGTGCCTTCTGCACGTCCGAAGCCGGTCATGGATTTGATCATAGAGGTGAAATTTCCTGCAAAAATAGTGAGAATTGGTCGTTGGCAGGGAAGGTAGTGCAGGATGACCAGACCGAACACCAAAAAATCCCGCCATAGGCGGGACTTTCGGGGTGGTTTGTATATGTAGAATACTTGATCTGAGGAGTATACGTAGATGGTGGTCAAAGGTTATGAAAAAAGCCGCCACACGCGAGGTGCAGCGGCTTCTCACACCGAATTATCGGTCAATTATTTATTGATAATCAATTGCTTAACGATTACATTCTCGTTTGAAGTCATGCGCACAAAATAAACTCCATCACTCAAAGCGTTGAGGTTTAGCGGTTGTGCCTGACCATTGGTCACAACGAGTTGTTCAGCATGAACCAGTTTACCCAATTCATCGATTACGTCCAAACTTACCATTCCGGATAGGTGGTTGGTGATCAGGGTAATCTCTCCAGTACTTGGGTTAGGGAACATGTTGAACGAAGCCTCATTGATCTCTTCTATGCCAATCGAACAATCAGCGGTAAGTGGTTGCGATGAAACAAGGCATCCATCAAGAGTCAACGAACTCACAAGAACAACTACCTCCTCATTATTTGAGAAAATTCCCAACTGAATGTTTCCGTTGAATGAAATCTCAAATTCCTGGTTGGTTGCATTGTTGGTCACCAGGTATGGTGCTCCGTTGCCCAGGTCTGTGATATTCATCTGAACATAGAATCCATTCTCTTCACCCTCTTCGCAGAAAGCGTTGTAGGTAATCGACGGATAGTCACAATCGTAGATACACGAACCATCGTCAATGGTCGCATTTGGATCATAGTTGAGGGCTTCAGAATCTGTACAACCTTCATCTCCATCGTAAATACATGAACCGTCATCAATGGTAGCAGTTGGATCGTAGTTGATTGCAAATACATCGGTACATCCATAGCAGCTATAATCGCACGAGCCATCATCATCTGTGGCAAACGGATCATAGTTACAGGCTTCGTCGTCGGTACAGCCTTCTACCACCTCATACGAACACGTTCCATCGTCAATAGTCGCATTTGGATCATAGTTCAACGCTGCAGAATCGGTACATCCGTAGCAGCTAAAGTCGCATGAATCATCATCAATGCTGGCTTCGCTATCGTAGTTGCACGCAAGGAAATCCATACATCCCGCACAGGTGAGGTATTCACATGAACCATCGTCATCCGTAGCAAAAGGATCGTAGTTGCACGCCTCAGAATCGATACAGCCATTAACTACTTCATACGAACATGTGCCATCATCGATAGTAGCCGTCGAATCGTAGTTCAAAGCAGTAGAATCGGTACAGCCGTAGCAGCTATAGTCACATGAGCCGTTCTCCAAAGTGGCCGTAACGTCGTAGTTACATGCTTCTGAGTCGGTACAGCCGGCACACGTCACGAATTCACAACTTCCATTCTCCAAAACGGCATTTGGATCGAAGTTACAAGCCATTGGGTTGGTACAACCGGCGCATGAATCGTATTCACAGCTTCCATCGTTGAGAGTTGCCGTAGAATCATAGTTACATGCCGATGGATTCGTACAGCCTGCGCATGAATCATAGTCACAACTTCCATCATCCACAGTAGCCTCAGCGTTGTAGTTGCATGCCATTGTATCTGTACATCCCGGTGTCACACAACCGTTATTTGGTGGTAAATCGCCTCCACATACGTTGTATGGGTCACTAGAAGGAGAACCGGCAATATCGCCACAGTCATAGCCCCACATTTCGCAGTCGAAGCTTACGGTCTGACCATCCCATTCATAGGTTCCGTCGTCAGCAAAACCATCGCCAATCCATACCAGTACACCAATGGTGTGCTCGTTACCATCACAGTCGCAGATGGTTTCGTTGTACGTACATGAGCCATCGTCAATGTCTGCTGAGCTATCGTAGTTGGTCGCATAGGGGTTGGTACATCCTTCTACAGGCACACAGCTCATAATGTTTAGGCTGCCGGTAGGTGATGATGTCCCATCGCTCAGGGTGTAGTAGAATTCCCATGTGCCTACGTCCAGACCTGTAATACCCCAAACATCTCCCGAGTAGAGGTCGGTTGCCATTTCAAAGCAATATGCCTGAGCATCGAAGGTTGAGATAGCGCAGATTTCGAACACCGTACAATCCCCTGAGTAATCAAACATGAACTGCATATCATTGGTTCCAAACTCACCGCAACCATTAAGATAAACGTTAATGCTGTTGACCGTGCAATCGCCACCACCGGCACAGCCGTTGTTTGGAGGTAAGTTGCCACTACACACGCCATATGGGTCGTCACTTGGTGAGCCTGCGATATCACCGCAGTCGTAACCCCAAGTTGCACAGTTGAAATCCACATACTGTCCTTCCCATTGATAGGTGCCATCATCGGCATAACCATCTCCCAACCATGTCAAAACACCAATCGTGTGCTCAGTACCTGCGCAGTCACAAATGGTATCCAGGTTGTCGCAATTGCCGTTGGTGTAAGAGTAAACGCTCGTTTGCGTTCCATCTGAAAGAAGGAAGTAGAAATCATAATCCGCATCAGCAAGTGCCGTGGTGAAGTTAATTCCTTGTCCATCGCCAATGGCTAAGCCTGAAATATCGTCACACGTGTATCCACCGCCGTTTTCCGACATGCAGATTTCATTCATGGTGCAACCACCACTAATCGAGAAGAACATTTGAATAATCGGAACACCGTCGCTACAGATGGTTTCGAACGCAACATCCAGCATTTCGCAAGATGATCCTGCACAGCCATTGTTTGGAGGCAAGTTGCCACCACATACGCCGAATGGGTCGTCACTTGGTGAGCCTGCGATATCACCGCAGTCGTAACCCCAGGTTGCACAGTTAAAATCTACAAACTGTCCTTCCCATTGGTAGGCGCCATCATCGGCATAACCATCTCCCAACCATGTCAAAACGCCAATCGTGTGTTCGGTTCCTGCACAGTCACAAATAGTATCCAGGTTATCGCAGTTGCCATTGGTGTAGGTATAAATATCGGTAACTGTTCCATCGGAGAGTACAAAGTAGAATTCATAGTCGGCATCTGGAAGAGCCGCTGTAAAGTTGATTCCCTGTCCATCGCCAATGGCCAGACCTGAAATGTCATCACAAGCAAATGAACCTCCGTTCTCGGCCATGCAGATTTCGTCAATGGTGCACCCACCGGTTATTCCGTAAACCATTTGGATGATCGGAACGCCGTCGCTGCAGATGGTTTCAAAATCAACGCTGGTCATGACGCAATCACCGCCACCAGAATTGTCAACTTCCCAACCAATATCGGCCATGAGACCCAAAATGATTGGACCCGGATCATGAATGGCTTCGGCAAATCCAATTTGCGGAGTCATTAATGAATTGGCGTTACCGGCATTATACGTAGACTCATTGAGGTGTGAATAACTTGAACCGGGCTCCCATGATGAAGGAGCATACAGACGGGGATCAGTTCCACCATTGTTGGTCACGGCATTTGTACCATTCCAATACAGACTATTACCGGTAAGTTGGTTACCCAAAGCTGTGGATGGGTTTGAGAACGACAAAATGCTTTGATTCGAGCCGTTTTCCACGAAGTCATCGTAGATAATCGGGTAATTGTTACCACCCAATCCCAGATATCCTGTACCGCCCGAATAATCTGCTGATCCCTGAACACCGAGACCATGTCCCAGTTCGTGAAGGACAACAGAAACGAAGTCAAACTGACCAGCTCCTGGATTTCCATCGGTTCCAAAGTACCAATTGGTTCCACTATCGAAATCAGCTACAATATCCGCTTCACCCGGATCCAGGTCGAAACCAGCCAGTTTATCGGCAAGTGGAGAAGGGTAGTAGGTATTGCTTTGAGGCGCGCCGCTAAAGTTGGTCCAAAAAGCATTGGCTCCCGCGCTTCCCAATGTGTTTCCCGGTAAATCCGACCAGGTAGCGTCGATAATGATGGGCACATTAGAAGTGAGCAACGATGCCCATATATCTACTGCATATTGAAATGCGGTTTGGGCCTGAGTCGTAAACCCGTTGTAGGTTACACTGATCACAACATCACGTTCTCCGCCAAATTCAAATCCGGCAGGCGGTGGAGTGGTGGTGAATTGATTTACTTCGACCCCTACAATTCCGTTTGAGCAGCACGACATTTCGTAGCCCTGCAATCCGCAGACATGAGGTTGGGTTTGGGCTTTCAACTGAGCGGTTGAAAGAAACGCGAGCAGCGCAAGCATAAGGCTGGCTCTCCAGGAATTCCATAGTACAGAAGTTCTCATTAAGTTTGAGTTGGAAATTGAATAATGAGCCAAAAGTAGACAGGAAATCAAGCCAAAATGGAAACAAAATCTTCAATAATGAAAATCGCATTGTTGAATTTGGAATACCTTTGCCTCAGATGCTTACTGTTGAGTCTATAAAATCGCCAATTGCGGAGGAGATGCAGACGTTTGAATCGCGATTCAAAGACGCGATGAAAAGCAGCACTCCCCTACTCGACAAGATCACACATTACATCATAAGAAGGAAGGGCAAGCAGATGCGCCCGATGTTTGTCTTTCTGGCGGCTAAAGCCACCGGAAAAGTTACCGACTCTTCCTATACCGCTGCCAGTCTGATTGAACTTCTACATACCGCCACTTTGGTGCATGACGATGTGGTTGACGACGCCAATATGCGACGCGGTTTTTTCTCCATTAATGCTCTGTGGAAGAATAAGATAGCTGTACTTGTAGGTGACTACCTCTTGTCGCAGGGATTGCTCATGAGTATTGATAATAATGAGTTTCAGTTGTTGAAAATTGTATCGAAAGCGGTGCGGGAAATGAGCGAAGGCGAATTACTTCAAATCGAAAAAGCGCGCAAACTCAACATTACTGAAGAAGTATATTATGACATCATCCGACAAAAGACTGCATCGCTGATTTCGGCTTGCTGTGAAAGCGGTGCGGCTTCAGCCGGGGCGACCGAAGAGGTGCAAGTTCAAATGGGACTTTTCGGACAATACGTAGGAATGGCATTTCAGATTAAGGATGACCTGTTTGACTACGGAAATGGTGAAGGTATTGGAAAGCCAACAGGTATAGACATTAAAGAGCGAAAGCTCACGCTTCCCCTGATATACGCGTTGCAACACGCCGAAAACTCCGATCGCAGGAGGTTAATTGGTATTATCAAGAACCACAATGAAAATCCGCGTAAGGTAAAAGAGGTTGTAGAATACGTGATCCAATCGGGTGGGATTGAGTACAGCATTGAAAAGATGCACGAATTGAAGAACAAGGCAGTAGCACTGCTTCAACCTCTCCCCGAGTCAGATTCTAAAGCGGCCTTACTGGGATTGGTAGAGTACACCATCAATCGTAAGAAATAATGAATCGAATTGCCTTCATATTATTGGTGGCCCTGGTTTCGTGTACTCCCAAAGTCATTGAAAAAACAACCAAGGTTTATCCGGGTGGTCAACCTGAGAGCATCATGTACTTCAATGAGGGAGACTCCAATCCGTTTGCTCAAAAAGTGTTCTATTCAGACGGCAAAATGAAGATCGAAGGATCATTCGAAAACGGGAAACGTCAGGGAGTATGGACTTCCTATTACCAAAACGGACAGATTTGGACCATTAACGTCTATGACCAGGACACCAACCATGGCGAATACATCATGTACAACAGCGATGGCACGGTGAAACTCAAGGGACAATACGACCATGGTGAAGAGACGGGTACATGGATCATCAATGACGAGCGGGGGAACTTCATTCAGGAGAAAACCTTCAATTAACACCAAAATGTTTATATCGCGCGTTCTTTAATCCGGAACCCGCGCACTCGCTTGTTAGCTTTGTGGGTTACGTACTATTTTAACAAGTGTAAGATGAAATCAAGTATCGCCACGCTTCTTTCATGCATGCTTGTCTTGTCGGCTTTTGCTTCCGGCAAGCGCATTTCTCGCAGTGAATACATAGACACCTGGAAAGATGAAGCCATTTACCAGATGGTTGTTCATCATATCCCCGCAAGCATCACCTTGGCTCAAGGAATTTTGGAGAGCGGGGACGGCAATAGCATGCTCGCAAAAGATGCAAACAACCACTTTGGCATCAAGTGCCATTCCGATTGGAACGGTGAATCCATTCGTATGGATGACGACGCTCGAAATGAGTGCTTTCGCAAGTACAACAATGCCGGAGAATCATTCAACGACCACAGCGAATTTCTGAAGCGTAAGCGCTATGCATCCTTGTTCGAATTGGAAATGACCGATTACAAGGGCTGGGCGAAGGGACTAAAAAAATGTGGCTATGCGACCAATCCGAAATATGCGCATCGCTTGATCGAAATCATCGAAGCCAATCATCTCACTGCCTTCGACGAGCAGGGGTTGAGTATTATTGAAAGCGGTAGCATTCCCGACTATTTGGCGGATGCCGGAAAAGAGGAAAAGAAAACGCGCAAGACCAAAGAACCGCGCACCCGGAAATTGGAAACGGATGATGAGCTCCCCGGCGTAAACGTGGTATTTGCACGTGAAGTCAACACGAGCCCCAATCAGGTTCCTTACATCGTTGCCAAGGACGGTGATACCTACAATACGATTTGTGAAGACCTCGAAATGCGTCCGTGGCAAATCAAAAAGTACAACGACCTGAAGGGCGGCGAAGTACTGGAGAGTGGACAGGTCATTTATATCAAACCCAAGCGTACAAGGGCTAAGGAAGAATTTCACATTATGCAGGAAGGGGAAACACTTTGGTCGGTTTCTCAGGAATACGGCATCAAGCTGAGCGCACTGTATAAGAAGAACAATTTATTGCCCGGTACTGAACCTGCCGCAGGAACCAAGATTTCTCTGCGCAACCGTGTGAAAATGTCCTGAACTCAGGAGACGAGTTCCGTTTTGTAGTAGTGTGCCGTTTGCCGAATGGCTTCATCCAGTGAACGGTAACGAAAGGCGGTTTTCTCCTCGATTTTACCTCCTCTGTAGCTCACGTTATTGACTGCACTTCGCACACTTTCACGGGTGAGTATTGCTTTACGCAGTCTTAGCCATTCGGCAAATGATTCAGCGCGCCATGCCCATTTGAGCATCGACGCCGAAATCAATCTGCCCGGTGGTTCACGATCAAGTGCCACGGCAATTTTGGTAAAGAATTCGCGATAACTTAGATTGTCTGAACACAATATAAATCGCTCCCCGAATACCCGTTCTTCCATCAACGTAATACAAGCCGCGGAGACATCTTCCACGCCAACAAACCCATTGCTGCCAGAAGTATAGAAACGCAATCCATGCCATACCCGATCGAACACCTGCATGCTGGAACGTGGCGTATTTGCCGGACCTACAATGATGCAAGGGTTGACCACGCACACGTTAAGCCCCTCCTCTTTACCGCGCCATATTTCACGTTCACCTGAATACTTGCTTATGGCATACTGTGAATTCAGCGGACTGTTTTTCCACATGACTTCTTCATCAATAACCTCCCCGGGTTTGCTTCGACCAATTGCCGCTACAGAGCTGATGAAACAGAGTTGTTTTACGTCAGCCTCCAGACAAGCATTCACGACATTGGCAGTTCCCTCCGCATTGATTTTATGCATGGTATCATAATCACGCTTGTGAAATGAAACTACGGCGGCTGCGTGGTATGCATGCTCGATGCCATCCATAGCGAGAGAAAGAGCTTCAGTGTCCAGAATATCAGCCTCCATCCACTGAATGCGTTGTGCCCACTCGCCGGTTCCCGGCTGCCAATGATTAAAAAGTTTGTCCAGCCCGTGGATGTGTTCCGGATTGCGATATATTGCCCTGACTTTTCTGCCATGAGCCAGTAAATCGAAGATGATTCTTGCTCCGACAATTCCCGATCCACCTGTGACCAAATCCATGTTGCGAAGGTAGGGAATAGGACACTAGAAAAGCAGTGATTAGTTTTGCACCATGACCAAGAGTCAGAAAATAGCCGATGCCCTTAAACGACTGCCATCAAAGCCTGGAGTGTACCAGTTTTTTGATGAGAGTGGAAAGATCATTTATGTAGGCAAGGCTAAAAATTTGAAGAACAGGGTTTCCTCGTACTTCAATAAAAACAAGTACGACAGTGGCAAGACCCGCATACTGGCGAAAAAGGTCAACGACATTCGATTTTTGGTCGTCGAAACGGAGTTGGATGCCCTGCTGCTGGAAAACAGTCTGATCAAGGAAAACCAGCCACGCTATAACATTCAACTCAAAGACGACAAGACCTTTCCTTCGATCGTAATCAAAAAGGAGCGTTTTCCACGCGTTTTTCCCACGCGCCAACTTATCAAAGACGGCAGCGAGTATTATGGGCCTTACGCCAGTGTGAAGACCATGCACGCTGTTCTGGATTTGATTCGGAAACTCTTCCCTATTCGCACGTGCAATTACAATCTGGACGAGAAATATGTGAATGCAGGCAAGTACAAGATTTGTCTGGAATACCATATTGGAAACTGCCTGGGTCCATGCGAAAACCGGATGTCGGAAGCCGATTACAATGAAAATGTTGAAGCCATTCGCAAGATTATCAAGGGGCAAATGGATGGTCCGTTGAAGGAGCTGAAGACCAAAATGGAAGAGGCCGCACAGCAACTGGAGTTTGAAAAAGCACAGGGATACAAAGAGAAGATCGAGTTGTTGGAGAATTTCCAGGCGCGGAGTACCATTGTTAACCCGAAGATCAAGGATGTAGATGTGTTCTCTGTTGTAAGCGACAAACTTCATAGTTATGTCAACTACATGAAGGTCAATAACGGGGCCATCATTCAAGGGCAGACTAATGTTTTTCGCCGACAGTTGGATGAATCAGACGAAGAAGTTTTGACCTATGCTGTTCCATTGTTGCGTGACAAATACCATAGTGAAAGTCGGGAAATATATGTCTCGCACGAGCTACTTGAAGCTCCCGACGAATTGAAGGTCCACGTACCTCAACGAGGAGACAAGCTCAAATTGGTAAAGTTGAGTGTGCGCAATGCCACATTTTTCATGCGTGACCAGCAAAAGCAGCAGGAGCAAGTTGACCCCGAAGCGCATCAAAACCGCGTAATGAAAACCCTTCAGGAAGACCTGCGTTTGAAAGAGTTACCCCGTCATATTGAATGCTTTGACAACTCCAATATCCAAGGTACCAATCCGGCGTCGGCATGCGTTGTTTTCAAGAATGCGAAGCCTGCCAAGTCGGATTATCG
>JAGQVX010000051.1 GCA_020437755.1 Flavobacteriales bacterium | reverse complement strand
AATATTCACCCGGCAAGAGGTTGTCTATAGCGGTTGTCTGATTACTGCCAGTGCTCCATTGGGTATCGTAAGGTGGGGTCCCTCCGCTGATATCCAACGTGATGCTTTGGGTTCCGGCGGTGGTGCCCTCGGCGATGGTGCCTGTGGCGATGAGTTCATCAGGCGACTCAATGGTAATCCACTGGTCAGAGGTACAGCCTTGGGCGTCGGTAAGGGTGATGAGGTGATCACCTGCGGAGAGGTCATTTGATGTGTTGACTTCATAGGGTTCTACAGCTCCCCACAGACTGTCCAATACTACAGCGCCATCATTTCCACCGAAACAAGAAACCGGTGAGGTCAAGTACCACACCGATATCGAGTCGGGTGTGGTGAGGAGGAGGCTGTCGGTGAGGCTACATCCCAAGGTGTCGATGGTGGTATAGGTGTACCAACCGCCCATGAGATCTACGCGTGTGAAATCTGTATTGCCATCGGTCCAGAGGATGGAGTCGAGTGGAGGTTCATTGATGGTGATCTGTCCGTCGGCGATGTCGAAACATGTGGGATCAGACCAGGTGGCGACCGGGGTTATGGGGTCGTTGAAGATGACGTTGAGGGAGGCGGATGCGGTGAGGCCGAGAGAGGTGGTAACAACCAGGTTGGTGATTTGACTGCCAGTCACTGTGATGTAATTGGTAGTATCGCCAGTGGACCACGAGTAACTTTCCCAGTCACCCTCGGCATACAAAGTGAGGGTGTCCCCGGTGCAACCCCATTCGGCGGATGCCAAAATATTTGCCACAAGCGAAGAGCCCTCTTCCAATGTGTACACACTATCGGTGCTCATGTTGTGCCACACATCCACATGCCCCGAGGGCCAGGTCACCACCACGCTATCCACGACCGTAGCCTCGCCTGTACCGAGCGTCTCCCGCCGTGAGTTTTGTCCGAGATAATTCTCCCCGCAAAACGTCAACGCCGTGCGCTGCTGATCGTCGAAATACACATCGATATACGAACCAATTCCATCCGGATTGGAGATCGTACCATTAAGCAGAAACTGGATGGAATGCCCGCCTGTGGCCTCATTGCGCCATACCTCGGTGTTGAGCGGAGCCATGCTGTTGGTGAGAACATCCTCGAAGCCATCGCCGTCAAAATCACCTTGAGAATAGCCAAACGTGCGGCCTTCACTGCTAAAAACACCGGCACCGATGTCCAGACTGAATCCATTGGTTTCGTTCCTGAAAAACCAGTGTTCGCCGTCGAAAGTAAGGTAGGGCTCGCTGCACACCCAAAGGTCTTTCCAGCCGTCATTGTCGTAATCCGTAAAGCCGCTTCCCCAGCAAAATCCATTGATGGCCACATTGTAATCGTCGGTAACATCGATAAATTGTCCGGAGTTGTTGAGGTCGTTGATAAACATGCGGTTGCCTTCCAATCCGTTGGTGATGTAGATATCGGGCATCCCATCATTGTTGAAATCATCGATGGTATTGGTCATGGCCCACATGTCGTAATGCAGATTGACCTGGGTACCGACCTCACTGAAGGTGCCGTTGTCGTTGCGGTAAATCTTGTTGAAATAATTGTCGCGATCGGTAATGAGAAACAAATCCTGATCGCCATCTCGGTCCATGTCGAAGAATGTAGATTGAAAAGTAGGGGAGTACCCGTCTCCAACACCGTATTCGGTGGTCATGTTGGTGAAGGTTCCATCGCCGTCGGACATGTACAGGTAATTGGTGTGTGTGTTGGGGCTGAAGTTGTAATTGCACACATACAAATCCAACCACCCATCGCCATTGATATCAGCAAAACTTGCCCCGGTTCCGGTTGCACCAAAATGGGTAATTCCGGCAGCATTGGTCACATTGGTAAACGTACCATTGTCGTTGTTGTATAGTCCGCATCCGCCATAGCCATTGATAAAGAGATCATAGTCGCCATCATTGTCGTAATCGGCCCAAAGCACGCATTTGGATTCCCAGATGTAGGAAATTCCAAAGTCCACCTCTGTGAACGTGAGATCGCCATTGTTTTGATAAAAAACCGGTACTGAGTTGCCGCTGGGTAAGGTAATGTCGTCCCAGCCATCCGCGTTGAAGTCGAAAACGGTGGCTCCAGCTCCCCACAATCCGGAACAATAGGCACTCACACCGCTTGCCTCGGTTATGTCTTCATATCCTTGCGCTGCGCCCGGGATGCTTGTAAGCAGGAGCAGTACAACTAAAATCGCGTTTATCCTTCTGACCATACCAATGGTTTTGCACAACAGCAACATAGTCAGTTGCTGCGTTTGAAGGATTGAAAGTACTCAATTTACACGTACCTGAAAAGCGAAAACGGGGGTTATCAGTGGATCAGGCCGGTACTTTCAGGGCAGCGTTTTCTTTGTGCTTCAAGAGGATGAAGTTCATTTTCTGACCATGATACCGCGCATTCAATTCGAGAAACTGCATGCAGAGGAACACATCGAATTCGCCATAGCGGGGATGCTCGTATACCAGTCGGTCATAAAAATGTTCATCCATTTCCTGAAACAGATTGTAGAATCGCTTGCGCATTCGAACCAGACCTTCAAGCAGACGGGGAGCTTTCTTATCCCCCCAGGGAGGACGAACCCGTGGTTCAGGGTTGATGAAGTAGTGCGAGAGGTAATCGATCTTCATGCGTTCGGCGCCCAGGTAGTTTTCGAGGCCCGACAAACGCAAGTGAAGCCAATCGGTTGAGGTTTTACGCTCGAGGTATTTACACATCCACAATTCCAGTCGTACCACATATTCTAGATGCATGGCAGGCGTCCATTCCGACTCGTCATTGGTTTTGAAAAAATACTCTTCGGGGTACTCCCAGGCAATTTTCTCCAGGTACCAAAAGGTATTGTCAAACCTCAGGAGAAAGGAGTGCATTAATTCTTTCATAGTTAGCAATGTTGCTGCAAAATACAAAAAAAATGAGTTGCAGACCGAAGGCTTGAGGAAGCAGACTATGGCTTTATCATAGGTACATGCGGAATTCCATCTTCGAGATATTCCGGGCCGCACAATTCAAACCCCAAGGAGGTGTAGAAGTCGGTAAGATAGCTTTGAGCCCCAATTCGGATTGATCGCGAAGGCCAAAGGTCTGCTGCATGTCGCATACCTTCTTCCATGAGTTGCCGCCCCAATTGCCGATTTCGAAACAGCGGGTCGACGACCACGCGGCCAATACTTACCGGCTCCTTTTCATTGGTGGGGGGAATAATGCGTAAGTAGGCCGCCAGAGTACCATTGGTCGCAATTCCCTCCAGGTGCAACGAAATCGGATCCAATTCATCGGCTTCCTGGTACGGACAATTTTGCTCCACAACAAATACCGCAATCCGCAACCGGTAAATAGCAAAGAGCTCCTGCGCAGTGAGCGTGTGAAATTCACGAAATCGAAAACTGATATCAGACATGTTTCCCAATTCCACAATGGATATGACCACGAGGAGGGCGAAATATACGAATTGCCCATATCTCCCCCGTATGGACGCGATTTATCGCGTCTCAACCGTCCAACCGGGACCTTCAGTGTATCATTCATCGGGGCGGACGCGATGTGTCGCGTCCCCCTCTTTGTGTCGCGTCCCTCTCTTTGTGCCGTGCCCTCGGCGTATTCCCTTGGGGGCGGACGCGATGTGTCGGGTCCCCCTCTTTGTGCCGCGTCCCTCTCTGTGTACCACGTCTTCGGCGTATTCCCCCCCATCCATGAATAAATTCTTCTCAAACCCCGCATTTTCGTTTTCTTTGCGAAAAAATAGAGCATGATTCAACGCATCCAATCCATTTACCTCCTTTTGGGCGGACTTTGTCTGCTGGCGGTGGTCTTTTTTCCGGTGTTGCAGTTTGAGCACCTCAGTGATCAGTACGAGCTCAGCATGTGTTCGTTTTCCAATGGGGAAGAACAGGCAGCTATTCCAGGATTGTACTGGGCATGGCTCGTGGTGGCGTGGATTGCCGGACTGATCATGATTGCCAATATTTTCGGGTATAAAAACCGCAAAGGTCAAATGGCCAAGGGGCGCATTCTATATGTGCTCATCCTCATTGTGTTGGCTTTGGCGGGCTGGATGTCGGTTTCTGCTTCCGATGCCCTTCCTCAGGCCGAGTGGGTGACCGTGTACCATATTGCATTTTACTTGCCCGCCGCTGCTTTGGCATTCAATTGGTTGGCCAACCGATCCATACGCAATGATGAGGATTTGGTGAAATCCCTCGACCGACTGCGATGAGGGTTCGCTGGTGGGTGGCATTGGTGGTATTCCTAACGGCGTGCGCAGTTCAGCACACCCGCGAGGATTTTACTGCTGAAACCGATCGACTGCACCGTTCCCTCATGGAGGGAGAGCGAAATTTGGTGGGTGACTTTTTTACCCGCGAGGAGTTCCATCACGAAATGATGTTTGAGTGTCGCGACAAGTCCCAACTTCCTTATCCGGAATTGGATTCCTTGATGAAAGACATGAAAGCCAATCATACCGAGGTACTCAGCAACCGGGGATCGTTTTATGCGCATGCCGATTCATGTAAGAAAGCCTTTGATGGTCAGTCCAGGGCACAAGGCCAAATGTTATGGCAATCTATCGAAACGGCTTCATCACTCGCCGAGAATCGTTTATCGGCATTAGCTGTTGATTTTTACCGTTCGTTTGATCGATACAGCGCGTTGTTGGAAGAATACGGCATTCGCCGAATAACACACGAGGAATACGGCGAAGACCTTCTCAACCGCATTATTCAATGGCAGGATTCCCTCATGCTGCAGGGGAGTATGATTGCCGCCAACTTATCTCAGTTGCGGGAGACAGGCTTGCCCAAGTCGGAAGGGCAGTACAAGGATTTATACCGACCGATATCGGAAATGCAGGCCATTCACAAGAAGTTCCAATCTAAAATCACCTCGGCCGAGAATCAACAAAGCAGGTACGCTTCTTCTCGTCAGGATGAATTCTTCTATCTCGGTCCGCATTTGGTGGAACGTTCTGATGTTCAGATGCTGGAAGGAGAGATGACCCAATTGCTTGAATTGATGCAGGAGTTCCGGATTTACGATTCCCGGTTTCATCAATTGGCCGACTGAACCCTGGGCCCCAATTCAACCACACGCAGGTCGTGAATTTTTCCGGAATCAATGCGGAATTTCAGTAGCGTGCGAATCTTGTGGAAACCATGTCGCCCCGCCGCTCCGGGATTCATATAAAGAAACCCCTGTTTAGGGTCTTTTTCCACTCGAAGGATATGACTGTGACCACATATAAACAACCTGGGTGGATTCCGCATGAGTGTGGCTTCGAGGTTTCGGTTGTACCTTCCCGGTCGGCCGCCAATATGCGTCATCCAAACGTCCACACCTTCTACCATGAATCGCTGATGCAGCGGATAAATGCGTCGTAAGACTCCGCCATCAATGTTCCCGTACACCCCGCGCACCGGTCGGGCTGCTTCCAACTTATCCATCAATTCCAACGATCCCATGTCGCCCGCATGCCAAATTTCATCCACATCTTCCAAATGCGCCATAATGCGGTCGTCGATATAACCATGTGTGTCGGAAAGCAGTCCAATATGCATGGCCGAAATTTATGAAAACAGCGCGAAGTAGAGGCAGAGCGACGTGCTTGAGCGAACAGAGAAATAGCTGTGGATTATGGAGGCCGCGCGGTGAAGTAATGATCAATAGGACAACCGACTTATAATCAATCCAATACCACCAGGAGATATGGAGGTTTGCAAAATGCATCCCATGAAGGAGTCGCTTATTTGTTTCGTAGCCTTTGAATGTATCTTTTTCGCAGACCTTGTATTATGATGTCAAACGCAGCGTTAATTCATTAATACCTTATGTAAATGATTGCCACAAACTATCATCAAACTCAGGCTCAAATCCGTGGAGATGCGGAAATGATCGCCGCTGCCAAAAACGACCCGGCTCAATTCCGGGGACTGTACGATAAATACTACGCCTCCATACTCAATTTCGTTTATCTGCGGCTTGATCAGGTAGATGATGCCTACGACGTTGCTCAACAAGTCTTTCTTAATGCGCTTAGCAATATTGGAAAGTACGAACATCGCGGACTTCCTTTTTCATCCTGGCTGTTTCGCATTGCCGTAAATGAGTTGAATTCACACTACCGCTCACGCAACAAGTACCGCACGGTCAATATCGATGACACCCAATTGCCTACACTCCTGCGTGAAATGGACAATAGCGATCGGGAAGAGGATAAGGCCAGGTTACTGGAGTGCATGAAGCGCTTGTCATCGGCCGACTACCTGCTGCTGGAGATGCGATTCTTCGAAGAGCGGCCATTCAAGGAGATCGCTGAAATTCTCGACATCACAGAGAATAACGCGAAAGTCAAAACCTACCGGGCTATCGACCGGATCAAACAAATTTTTTAAGCATACTGTCATGAAATTCTATAAAATCAATATAAATCGTCCCGCCCTTACCCAGGATCAAATCCGGAAAGGGATGGATTTTGACCAGCTTCTCGCGCGTCACCAAGGCACGGCCGTCCAGCAGCATTCCAACGGATTGCACAAAGGGTGGTTTTACGGTGGTGTGGTCGGACTGGCAGCCGTTTTCATCGCCCTTGGCGTGTTCTTCGGTTGGTTTCAATCTGCCAATCAGCAAGATCAGCAAACTGCCGAACTCACACCGGAACTGGAGGCTGTAGACGTTATTAAAACGCCGACGCCACCTGTTCAGCCGCCTGTACCAGAATTGTTGGAGGCCTTTGATACGTTGCGCGTGGATGCCGCACAGGGCGGGGTGTTTGAGGTGAGGTCCTCGGTCTTGCGCATTCCTGCTCATGCTTTTGCCGACGGACAAGGGAAGACTCTCACAGGCACCGTAGAGCTGTTGTACCGCGAATATATCGACAAGGTAGACCTGCTATTTTCGGGCATTCCTATGAATTATGATACTTCAGGCACTGAAATGGTGTTCGAAACAGCCGGAATGTTTGAGTTGCGCGGTACCCAGCACGGAAAGGAGGTGTGCATTGCACAGAATAAGGCTGTCGATGTGGAGATGCGCAGCCCTGAAAAGGAGGGTTTCAATACGTATTACTTCAATGAGGCATCCGCCAAATGGGAATTCATCGAAGCTAGTCGTATTCTTCCTGTTGCACAGGATGACGAAATTCCCATGGCTGAGGCAGATTCCATTTCGGTTGTCGAGATTCCGGATGTGCAGAATTCTACTGCATCAAAAACACATAATATAGTACATACCTCCTCAAAGGAAGTTGAAGAGATTGCGCCGACCAATGTCTCAGCACCTCGCAAACTGGATCCCGAAAAACACCAGTTCAAATTAGGCTTTGACAAGCGCTTCTTCCCTGAGTTGGCCATGTATACTGAAGCTCTGTTTGAAGTGGATGAAAGCACTAAGCCTTTTGATGAAAGCAAGGCTGAGCTCACGTGGTCAAGTATGGAGGTTGCAAAAGGTGATGCACAAGGCAAATATATACTCACCTTTTCGCGTCCCGGTGAAAAGTACGTAGTGGATTGCTACCCGGTGTTTTCGGAAGAACATTTGGCGGATGCCACTGAAAGCTACAACCAATACCTGGCCCAGAAAAAAGCGAAGATTGAAGATGAACGCCGCCGACAAGCTGCAGCACTCAAAGCACGCGAAGAAGCCCAAAGACAACGAATCCAGGCGCAACAGAATGCCATGGGAATAGCCAGCAGCTCCGGCCTGGTAACACGAGTATTTACCGTGAGAAACTTTGGAATATGGAATTGTGATCAACCGCGCCTCCCGGGAAACACCGAATTGATGGTCAATGTGTTCCGGGATGAAAATGGTAATGTGCTCTATCCTTCGTGTATGTACCTCGCCGATATGGGGCGGGAAATGCTCATAAGCCAGTACGCAGGCAGACCCTTACGCTACTCGAGAAAATCCAACACGCTGTTCCTGGCAATTACTTCCGATAACCAACTGGCCGTGGCGACACTTTCCAATTTGGAAGATGCGCGTCAAAGCCGCAAGAATGAATTGGTCATGCAACTCCATCCACAACAGATCATTTCCGAGGCAGATGTGAGACAAGTTATAAGTAGTTACTAAAGATCAGGAGCTGAACCCACGCTTCAAACTTAGGCAATGAACCAGCGAGAGGGACGAAATTGAGGCAAACGGTTGAGCAGGAACAGAGATTGATAAAAAGGGGAGTACCTCATTAACAAATCACGGGTGGTTGGTTCCCATTCAGTTTGTGCGGGTTAAATAATAGGTACTCCCTTTGTTTTCAAACCATATACTAACCATTTGATGAAATCGTTGAAATGAATATGCCTTACTACCGACTTACTGCCCTCTCACTGCTGCTTATCACCGGGATTTGTGCATGTGCACAGACTCCGGAACCGCTGGTTTTTCGACTGATGCCTTCTGATACAATTACCGAAGATGTGGTTGAACCCATATCTCCTTTGCTGCTTGTTGCCAATGCAAACGTTCCCCAAACCATACAGCCCATTCGCAGGCCACTGTACGACACACTGGACTTGAGCTACAAAGAATTACGGACGATTGAATTTAAGTATTGTGCGCACAATTGGGTAGCAAAAATCGACTTGAGCCATAATCGTATCCGTAAGTTTGGACAGCGTTTCGGAAAGGTTTCCACCGATTCATTGATCGTCTCATACAACCGGATTTCCACATTTAAGAAATCGGGCTTGTTCAACCGACTGGTTTATCTCGATGCCAGTAACAACCGTATAGAAGACCTTCCAACATACTGGAACGACATGTCTCGTTTGACCTACCTGGATTTATCGTACAATCAAATTAAACGATTGCCCATTCACTTCAAGGTGGGTAAACTGCAGGTGCTGAATTTGGAGTCCAACGATCTCACTGATCTTCCGCACGACATGCGCTATTGTGCCTATCTGGAAGTTCTTTCACTTCGCAGTAACAAATTGCGCACGGTGCCTCGCTGCATCGGTAAAATGGAAGGGTTGAAAGTTCTGGACTTGTCGGACAACTCCATTTCGCGCCTCCCTTCATGGATTTACCGCATGCAAAATCTGACTGAAATTGACCTCAGCGGCAATTTGCTCGAACCGGAGGAGATTGAGCGGTTGCGCTCAAGATTGCCGGGTTGTAGGGTGATTGGGTAGGGAGAACCTTAGTTTAGAATGAATAATCGTGCTTCTATCGATGATAAAAAGTGCGCTGGATTATGGGTTCTTGTTTGATTGCTTGCTTTTGGCGTGAGATGGAGACGCGATAAATCGCGTCTGCACGGGGGGGGGGTAGGTTATGAGCCGTCTGACCTAGACACGCGCCTTACTTCATCTTTCGCTCTTTCTTGATGGTTTCGTAGGCTTCCTGTACTTTGACAAATTTCTCTTTTGCGGCTTTGACGTGTGAATCACCGAGTGTGCTGACTTTGTCGGGATGGTACTTATTGGCCATTCTTCGGTAAGCTCTTTTTACTTCTCCATCGGTGGCATCCGAACTGATTTCGAGGATTTTATAGGCGCTTGTGGCGTCTTTGTAAAACATGGCGCGGATGGAGTCGTAGTCTTTAGGAGAAATTCCCAGCGCATCCGAAATGGTGCGAATCATGTCTACTTCACTCTTATCCACATTCCCGTCGGCGCGCGCAATACCGAAAAGGTAATGCAGCATTTGAAGGCGCATGGGGTGTTCCATGAAATAGCGGATTTGCTCACAAACTTCTCTCACGGGAATGTCTTTCTTGAGCAGTTCCTTCAGAATTCCAATTTGTTCGGCGGCCACGGCCGGACCGAAATTCTGAGTAAAAAATTGACGAATGAAGTCCAGTTCGGACTTCATCAACTTGCCATCAGCCTTCATCACTGCAGCGCTGAGCACAAGCAGGGCAGAGGCAAAGTCATTTCCGGTAGTTCGGTGTCGGTACTGTTGGTATTGCTGTCGGTAGTCACTTCGTGCCTGCTGGCGGTATTGATCGCTACCGGCTTGTCTGGCCTGGTTGGGTTGCTTGAAGCTTTTGTCTTCCATCATATACCCGAAAGCAAATCCAACCAAGGCGCCAATCGGTCCGCCAAAGGCCCAACCGAGGCCTGCTCCTATGTATTTTCCAAATCCCATATTTCCTATTCAAATACCATTACCACGATCCTCCGGCACCACCTCCACCGAAGCCACCCCCTCCGAATCCACCGAATCCGCCGCCACCTCCTCCGCCGAATCCGCCACCTCCTGTGAAGCCGCCCCAGCTTCCTCCGTGCGAACTACGGCTGTTGCTGAGTAACCAGAAAGCAGTCCAGAAGCCGATGTTGTTGAGGCGCGAATAGCGGTAAGCATTCATGGAACGGAAACCGAAAAAGATGATCATTATAAACACCCAAACAAGTATGGCTCGGGGGAACTTCCCTGAACTCTTGTGTTTTTTGGCGTATGCATCACTGTTGTACTCACCACGAGCCAACTCCATAAGCACATTGGTGCCTTTCTGAATACCGGCGAATATTCGCTTATTCCGGAACTCCGGAATCATTTCATAGTTGACAATTTGATGTGCCGTGATGTCGGGAATAGCTCCTTCCAATCCATAGCCTACAGCAATAAAAACTTCACCTTTAGAGCTTTGCGTTTTTGGCTTAATGAGCACTACGATACCATTGTCCTCTTTGCCTTGTCCTACGCCCCAAGCATGGCCTAGATCAGTGGCAAACACTGAAGGGGCGTCACCGCATAAATCATCAACAGTTACAACAATAATCTGATTGGAAGTCTGAGCAGCAAAACTGGAAAGCGTGCTGTTAAGCTGTCGCTCTTCACCGTCCGAGAGCATATCGGCTTCATCATAGACCAGTTTTCCCTGTAATCCCTGATTTTTGGGAAAGCACGGATTGTCCTTAGCCGCAACGTCAATGGTAAGAACCATTAACAACAGTACTACGATGTGAATGAATTTATTCAAGCTCCAAAAGATATTTCGTTGGACAACTCGTCAACATCGTCCGATTGATAAGGGAAGTAAGTACGCAGTTTTTCGCCGCTCAGTGCAATTCCGGCGCACAATCCTTCGGCAATGGCGCCTCGCTTGAAATGATCCAGCATGAGATCTCTCACTTCCTTCCAAAACTGATCGTGGACCTTTTCATGTATGCCAGTGTCTCCGATAATGGCCAGTTTTCTATCGTCGGCAGAAACGTAAATCAAAACACCGTTTCTATCTCTGGTTTTGTGCATTTTGAGTTCGGCAAAGATAAAGGCGGCATGATCCAGCACGTCTTCGCTGCACGAGCTTTCAATGTGCACGCGGATTTCACCACTGGTGCGCAATTCAGCCTGAGCGATGGCGTCCTCAACCGCCGCCTTTTCTGTATCGTTCAGTAGATTGTAAGCCGACATGTCTTACTCTCCGAAGTTAACTTTGGGAGCTTCCTGCGCTCCTTCATTAGATTCGAAATATTCGCGCTTTTCGAGTCCGGTCATGGAAGCAATCACGTTGCTGGGAAAGGTTTTCAATTTGGTATTGAACGCCTTTACCTCATCGTTGAATCGCCCACGTTCTGTGGCAATGCGGTTTTCTGTTCCTTCCAATTGTGCCTGCAACTCCAAAAAGTTCTTGTTGGCTTTGAGATCGGGATAGGTCTCGGTATATCCGAAAAAGCGTCCCATAGCTACACCATAACCCCTGTCGGCTTCCTGAAAGCCTTCCAGGTTACGGCCGCCATTGGTATTGGCCATGGCGCCCATGGCGCGTGCACGTGCCTCAGTCACTCCCAGAAGGGTTTCCTTTTCGAAGTCGGCATATCCCTTCACGGTTTCTACCAGGTTGGGAATAAGGTCAAAACGACGCTGGTATTGGTTCTCAACCTGTGACCACGCCCCATCAATTGACTCTTCGGCGCGCATCAGCGAGTTGTATTTGCCAACTCCCATGAAAAAGAGGATCAGCACTACCGCCAGTACGGCGATACCTGCTATTAGTCCTTTGCTCATTGTATTGTGTAATTATAAAGTGTTACTTAATCATTTCCACACTGCGTCGGATAAACGTAGTGAGGTCTTTTCCTTTCAGCAATCCCTTGGCGAGTTTGGCCAGGTCTGCTGTTTGTTTGGCCAGTGCCTTGCGCTTCTCCTCATCCGACTCCCTCAGGATGCTATCGATAAGAGGGTGATTGCTATTCACTACGAGATTGTATGAATCGGGCAGTTGTCCAAACATTTGGTAGCCACCGCCACCTCCGGCCATTTGTTGCTCCTTCATTCGTCTCATAAACTCATTTTCGGTAATAATCATCGGCGCTTCGGATTCGCTCATGCTTTCAAAACTCACGATGAATTTGCCTTCTTCCACAACTCCTTCGATCACGGGCTTCAATTCGTTTTGTTCCTCTTCTGTGAGTTTCGAAGGCAACTCGTCATCTTTCTTGATGAGCTTATCAATGGTGTCTGCATCTACTCTGACGAATTGAACGTCATTATGTTTCTGCTCAAGGCGTGTTAATAAGTGTGAAGTGAGTGGTGAATCCATCACCATGACCTCATACCCACGTTCACTGGCCGACTCAATAAAGGCGTGCTGCTCTTGAACATTCTGGGCATACAAGATGATAATTTTACCATCCTTATCCTTTTGGGTTTCCTTGATGCGCTCCATGAGTTCTTCATGGGTGCTATACTTGTCGTCGGTGTTCTTGTAGAGGTAGAATTTCTCGGCCTTTTCAAAGAATTTCTCTTCGGTGAGCATTCCATACTCCATGAAAATGCGAATGTCTTCCCATTTGCTTTCGAAATCTTCCCGGTCATTGTCGTACATCGACTTCAACTTATCGGCAACCTTCTTAGTAATGTGACCCGAGATCTTTTTCACATTGGAATCGGCCTGGAGATAGCTTCGGGAAACGTTCAACGGAATATCCGGTGAATCAATGACCCCGTGAAGCAAGGTGAGGAATTCCGGAACAATATTCTCAACATTGTCGGTGATGAACACCTGATTGCAGTAGAGGTTGATCTTGTTCTTTTGAATTTCTACATTGTTTTTAATTCTTGGGAAGTAGAGGATACCGGTGAGGTTGAATGGATAGTCCACATTCAGGTGAATATGGAATAACGGGTCCTCGAATGTCATTGGATAAAGCTCCTGATAGAAAGACTTGTAGTCCTCTTCGGTCAGGTCGGCCGGCTTGCGAATCCAGGCTGGATCAGTATTGTTGATGAAGTTGGGAACTTCCTTCTTCACCTGCTTTACCTTTCCCTCATCATCTTGCTCACCATTCGGGTCGTCAACCCAGGTGTCTTTCATACCAAATTTGATAGGGATTGGCATGAACTTGCAGTACTTGTTCAGAATTTCCTTCAAGCGGTAATCCTCGAGAAATTCTTCACTGTCTTCTGCTATGTGAAGGATAATATCTGTTCCTTTTGTCTTCTTCGCTGTTTCTTCAAGTGTGTAGTTTGGACTACCATCACAACGCCAGTGAACCGGCGTTGAGTTGGGCTTCTGAGAGCGTGAAATGATTTCTACTTCACGGGCAACCATGAAGGCAGAATAGAAGCCCAGTCCAAAATGACCAATGATCTGATCGGCCTTCTCTTTATATTTATTGACAAACTCCTCAGCTCCTGAAAAGGCGATTTGGTTGATGTATTTTTCAACCTCTTCAGCAGTCATCCCAATTCCGTTGTCGCGAACGGTAATGGTTTTTGCATCCTTATCCACGATAACCTCAACCTGGAGTTTTTCGAGATCACTCTTCATCTCGCCAACCGACGAAAGGGTTTTCATCTTTTGTGTGGCATCAACGGCGTTGGCTACCAACTCCCGTAGGAAAATCTCGTGATCGGAATAGAGAAATTTCTTGATGATCGGAAAAATGTTTTCGGTCTGAACATTTATCGTTCCCTGTTGCATTGTCTGTGTATTTTGATTAAACAATTGCCGCGGAAGAGTCAAAGGTTATGCCAGCCGACAAATGCTGACAGTTTGGCGTATGCCACCTTATTCTCCTGATAGAATGGCGCATGGCTCCAATAGAAAATGTGATTTTGTCAGTGATCATTCCTTGTTTCACAACATGTGGATGCAAAAAAGGGAGCACAAGGCAAATGGTATTTTAAAACAAAAGACCGCTTCCAATGAAGGAAACGGTCTTTGTTGGTTTTGAATCGGATTGTTAACTAGTCACAATCACTTCCATAGGCTCCGAGAAGCAGAAGCAAATCGGCTGTGTCTATAGTTCCATCGTTGTTGATGTCTTCCGGACATGCGTCTTGAATACATACGTGCTTGCACTCACCGGTGTCGCCATCACAGTAGTCGTAGGTACATGCGGCACCATCATCACAATCGCGTGGAATGGAGAAGCAAATGCCATCAACGCAGTAGTCTTCAGTGCAAGGATCTCCATCGTCGCACACAATGGGGTCGTGGACGCACTGACATAAATCCGGATCGTAGTAATCGATTGTACATGGATCCCCGTCATCGCAACTGTTTGGGTCATCAAACAGCCAGTCGTGCACACAAATACCGGTTACCGAATCACAATAGTCAATAGTACATGGGTTTCCGTCGTCGCAATTCTGTAAAATATGCAGACAAGTCCCGTTGTCACAAATGTCTATAGTACAAGGATCCCCATCATCGCAATCCAATGGTGTGTGAGTGCATTGACCGTTAACGCAGGCGTCAACTGTGCAAGGATTTCCATCATGGCAGTCCATTGGTGTGTGGATGCATTGACCGTTCACGCACGTATCAACGGTACACGGATCTCCATCATCACAGTCCATTGGAGTATGGATACAAACACCGTTCACACAGGTGTCTACCGTGCATGGATCACCATCATCACAGTCTTTTGGAGTATGTATACAGGTGCCATTCACACAGGTATCAGTAGTACATGGATCTCCATCGTCACATACAATAGGGGTATGGATGCACTGTCCGTTTACACACGTGTCAATAGTACATGGATCGCCATCGTCGCAATTGATGGGTGTGTGTACGCATGTGCCATTTACGCATGAATCAATAGTACATGGATCACCATCATCACAATTTATCGGGATATGAACGCACTGTCCGTTCACGCATATATCGATTGTACAAGGGTTGCCATCGTCGCAATTCATAGGAGTATGGACACAAGTGCCATTGACACATGAATCGATTGTACATGGGTCTCCATCGTCACAGTTGATTTGTGTGTGGATGCAGTTGCCGGTGGCTCCATCGCACGAGTCGATGGTACACGGATCACCATCGCTGCAGTTTTTCGGTCCGAAAACATGCCATACTTCAATGGTACAGAGCCCTTCTGTGAGGTCTGAGTTGGATCCTCCAATGTATGAGACCGAATTATCGGGATTGCCCTGCGCACCATTTGCCAGCGTGCTTAAACCCGCGCTATAGGAGCCGTTTTGAAAAACCACGGCACCCAGATATGTCCAACAAGGGCCGGGAGAGGCAGGGGGTACCAATAAATCGAGATAATGAGGATCGTGCTGGCAGATGCCGTTGGCGTCGCAATAATCTACAGTACAAGGATCACCATCATAGCAGTCTTTGGGGACATACTGGCATTGACCTGTAAGCGGATCACACGAGTCGATTGTACACGGATCACCATCATCGCAATTAATAACGTGCTCACATTCACACGTCACCGGATTCCAGGAGTCGGTGGTGCAGTCCAAACCATCGTCGCAATAATTGGGAAGCTGGGTAATAGGGATGTGAACACAACCGATTTCCGGATAGCAGTCGTCAAACGTACAAGGATTACCATCATCACAATCAATCTCATCGTGCTGGCAAGAACAGCTCTCCGGGTCGTACCAATCGTAGGTACAGGCATTCTCATCATCGCAAGAATTGGGATCATCACCTATCCAAGTGTGAATGCACTGTCCGGTAAGGGGATCACATTCATCAATTGTACACGGATTACCGTCGTCACAGTCTTTGGGTTCATAGAAGTACTTCACATTTAAGGCACACGGTCCGGTGAACTGGTACTCGATAACGTGGGCATCGTCGGAGGGCTGATAATCCTCGGGAAGCGTGGATCCCGGAAGATATGTAGTTCCGAGCGAAGTGAAAATAACTCCTTGATATTCCAGACAGAGGTTGTTCAGTTCAGGGGCGTTGAGGAACTCTTGCCAAATGGGAACATGGACGCATTCACCTGTTTCGGGGTTGCAAAAATCGTCGGTACATGGATCTCCGTCGTCGCAATCCTTAGGTCCAAAGAAGTACTTCACATTCATCGAACAGAATCCGGTGAATTGATGTTCGATGACTTGTCCTCCTTCGGGAAGTTCAAAGTCTTCAGGAAGGGTAGAGTCTCCAATATAGTTACCTCCCATTACAGTAATAATCACGCCGAGGTACTCCATACAGGGACCGGATGGTGGTGGCGGATTTTCAATGAATTCATCCCAAATTTTAACGTGGACGCACTCTCCTGTTTCAGGATCACAATAATCATCGGTACATGGATCACCGTCGTCGCAGTCTTTAGGTCCATAGAAGTACTTTACGTTGAGTGAGCACTGACCGGTGAACTGGAATTCGATGACTTCACCGCCATTGGGCACTTGATATCCTTCGGGAAGGGTGGAGGCTGCTACATAATTGCCACCCATTACCGAGATAATGACTCCAAGGTATTCCAGACAAGGGCCTGGTGCTGCGGGTGGGTTGGCAATGTATTCTTCCCAAATCGGTACATGAACACATGCTCCTGTTTCAGGGTCGCAATAATCGTCTGTGCACGGATCGCCATCGTCGCAGTCTTTTGGACCGTAGAAGTACTTAACATTCAAGGCGCACTCTCCGGTGAATTGGTATTCAATGACTTGACCGCCGGCCGGAGCTTCGAAGCCTTCCGGAAGCGTTGAACCGGGCAAGTAGTTGGTTCCCAGTGAGGTGAAGATAACTCCCAAGTATTCCAGACATGGACCGGGGGCAGGAGGAATATCGGTGAGATAAGGCTCCCACACAGGGACATGTGTACATTCCCCTGTGAATGGATCCACTATATCGTCCGTACAAGGGTCGCCATCGTCACAGTCGGTTCCGGGAGTTGCCAGTGTTCCTTGTCCGCTGGCAATACCTGATTCGCCCTGGGTTGGTCCGGTTGGAGTTCCCTGGAATTCAATACGGTAGAAGATGTCAAAGAAACTATCTATGGAAAAATCACCACCGTTATTCTGGACATTGGCCTGTCCCGGATTTTCGGGAAAGTCGTTGACAATCCGCACCTGGTCGAATATTCCGGGGATGGGAAATACCACTTCAAGTCCGTGGAGATTCATCTCCACCAGTTGAATTGGAATAGCCGGATCAACAGGAGCATGATCGATATTGGCACGCGGAGGGCAGGGTTCGGTGACTCCAAACGTCTCACAGCCCGGAATGATCAGGTCTCCCGCCAATGTGGGATAATCGCCCGATACTTCGTAGTGAACAAAAATATCGGAAGTAAACAAAGCATCTTCCCCGCCCAATATACCCGGGAGTAAAATGGGATCAGCGGGGGGGAGGATGGTCAGATGAAACGTAGCAATTCCATTCTGAAACGGTAAGATAAAATCTCCTTCCAGTCCGGATGGACAAATCAAAGGAAGATTGGGCAGGCCATCGGCGTTGGCTGGAACCGAACATTGAGCGTTGACCTGAGTTGATGCGACCCAGCATGTGCAGAGAAGCAGCAACATTTTGATAGATACGAGGGTCTTCATGAGCTTGGTTTTTAAAAATTTCAGTGATACGAAGGTTTGTGTAAATCACTGATAATCAGTAGCTCATTTTGTATTCGGTGGAGAGGATGGGAGATTCGGTGGAATGTAATGAGTATTCCTTTTCACGTACATGTACCTTTGCCGAGAGGCGTGAAAACTACTTATTTAATACTTCCACGGTTTTTGAAATTGGTAGAATTAATGATGTGATTATGAGTTGGTTGCGTCGGGCTTGGTGACTAAGGCTCGATTAATCCTTCTTCCGAATCTTCACTCGTACAATTTCAGATTGCCGTCGCGCCTGTGCAAATCGGGGTTCAATTTTTACCAGGGCATATACCTCGTCGGTGCCGGTTTTGTCTTCGTTGAGCATGTCTCGAATGACTGAGCGCTCAACACTTCGCGAAACAGACCGGGAATTACCTGTATTGATCGTGCTGGAAGAAAGCGTGAGCAGTTTATCGTCTTTGCCATTGAAGCCTTTATCGTCACCCCAAAGTTCAATGGTTTCGATGAAATCCTCGTTGAGTTCATCACCCTGACACTCCAACGTGTAGGTTACGCTAACGTCTACCCTTCGCGTATTGGCGTTTTCAATGGTTAAACGGATATTGGAAGGTTGTGCCATGATTTAAAACTTTCGGGATATTATATTCGATCGTCCGCTGCCGCTTCGCCCAACCGGAGCGATAAAAATGTCGGCATAGAAATCATCCTTGTAAGAAGGATCTTCATTCATATCGACATTCGAAAAGAAGGCCGAATGCCGGCGTGCCACGCATGCTGAAGTAGCCGTGAGCGGTGATCCGTTGGCAACCGTGCCAATAATTTTCTGGATATAGTTCAGGGTGTTACGGTCATGAGCGAAGAGGTAAACCGTTTCCACAAAGTTGTGTCCGATCTCCTCGCTCGTGAACTCCGCATCGTAGCACACAACTACTTCGCTGGCGCTGTTACCGGGAGTGATGTCCAGCCGTATATTTTTAATAGAGGGCATACATTCGTTTTGCCCAAAACTCCATCGAAAAATTCATAAAAAGGTCACCCAATCGGGTGAATTGTGAAATGTGCTTAGGACGCACCAATTGAAGGGTCCACCCGAAGTGAAACGCCCTCACCGTGAATGGTTTCCAGTGAAATGCGTGGATCGGGATTCAGGTACTTGCGGAGTTTAGCCATATATACATCCATGCTGCGCTTGGCGAAATAATCGTCGTTCTTCCAAATATCAATCAGTGCCTTTTGACGGGGAAGTACGTCATTCATGTACATGCAAAGCATCACCAATAAATGTGCTTCTTTGGGAGTAAGCCGACGCCGTTCTTCACCTTGAATCAGCATGCGACTTTTGCGTTCAAATCGATACGTTCCAATCTCCCAGGTGTCGGTTTCAACCTGTTCCTGAGGCCGCCGATTGAGAATTGCCCTGATCTTGTAAATCAACAACTCGGTATCAAATGGCTTGGTAATGTAGTCGTCGGCGCCGATTTTGAATCCATTGATCTGATCGCTCTTATCGCCTCTTGCCGTAAGGAATATAACCGGAGTTTCCGGGCGAATATCCTTGATTTCACAGGCCAGTTCAAAGCCATCTTTCTCCGGCATCATCACATCCAATAGGCACAGGTCGTAGTTGTTTTGTCGGAACTGACTGTACCCCAGCTTTCCGTTGACTACCCAATCCACTTTAAATTTCTGTAGCTCGAGGTAATTGCGCAGCACCGCCCCGAAGTTTTCTTCATCTTCAACCAGCAGTATGTGGGGCAACGTATTCATGACTGCGGCAAGTAAATCCCAACACTTGTTCCTTTTCCCGGACTCGATTGTACGTCTATCGTGCCGCCGTGTCGCTCCACGATGGCCTTCACATAGCTCAGTCCCAAACCGAAGCCTTTCACATTGTGCAAATTGCCTTGTTGTGCCCGGTAGAAGGCAGAAAACATTCTGCTCTGAACCTCTTTGCTCATGCCTATTCCCTGATCCAGAACCTCTACGCGGATCCCGTCATGTGTGGAGGTGGTTGATACGCGAACATCAGGTGATTCAGGGGAGTACTTTATGGCATTATCGATCAAATTGCGAATGGCGTTATACAGGTGGTGTGCATCACCAAAAACGGGGCCCGCAGTGGCGTCCAGACTCAAATGAATGGTACCTTGTTTCTCTTTCACTTGCAAGTCCATGGTTTCAGCGAGGCGGTGGATCAACTCGTTGATATCCAGTGATTTCTTTTCCAGATTGAGTTCCTTGCGCTCCATGCGAGCCAATTGCAGCACGTTTTCCACACTGGAATGCAATCGGGTGTTTTCACTCTGAATGACGTCCAGGAAATAGTCTACCTGGTCGTCTTTCCCTCGCACTTCGGGGTGGCGAATGGAATCAGCAGCCAGACGGATTGTCGCCAGAGGGGTTTTGAGTTCGTGGGTCATATTGTTGATGAAGTCGCTCTTCATCTGCGATATCTTTTTCTGCCGCAGAATATAGTAGATCGTGAGTCCGAATGTCACGAGCATAATCAGCGTGAATCCAATCACGAGTGCCAGTGTTTTCGACATGGCCGATAGCACGAATGCTCCTTTTCCGGGAAAGCTCAATCCCAGTTGGTACTGCCCCAATTCGGGGGAGGTGGGGAATAAGGGTGTGGAATATTGGGCATCCGCCAAATGGTTTTCGGAATGCGAATCCCCATCTTCAGGCAAGTACAGCGAAAACGGTATGTCAATGCCTTCGCGGTTGAGGTGCGAGGATACCAGACTGTCCGTGTTGAGGCCGTTGAGTCGATACGAAACAGGCTCATCGCCGTAGTACGAGGTGGTGATCATTTGTCCCAGGACGTCTTCGATTCGGGTGAATTGGTGGGTCGCAGCATCTGCAAACAACAATGTATCACAGTAGGATGTGTCACTGGAAGTGAACTGTGTGATCGTTATTCCTTCATCCGGATGGGTTCCGGAATGAGCAATGACTTGCACATCCTCGAAATCCTGTCTGTCTCCGTCTCCGGTCCAAACAATGACTTCCTGATGTATTTCATGCTGCTCAATACTGTCGAGCACTACAATCTCCGTTTCGGTGTTGAACTTGGCTTCGTGTGAAAGGCGGTTGACGATGACCTTGAGTTCGGGAATGAATTCGTTTCCCATTTCCGCCTCAATGAATGCTGTAGCTTCACGTCGTTCCATTTCATCCACACTTGCTTTGAGCGCCTGAGCAACGCTGGTGTCAAACTCAGATTCATTCAGTTCATAGGCGGTGGTAAGCCAATACCATTGCAGTCCACTGATTCCAATCAGTGATATGGACATGAGAATAATAATATACGTAAACAGTCTACGGGTCATCCTCTGGTTATTCATTTGGCCTTGTGCCGAAATAATGCCTGAATAAGACGGATACAAAGCTAGGTTGGGGCTTTCGGGACGCAAAAACTTTAACCTTTCTTTAACCTGTTTTAGTGCGGCTTTAACCGTCCTGCGCCGGTTGTGGAGGTAGTTTTGGACCGAACAATCACAAAACAAAAAACCATGAAAAAAGTAACAATTCTATCGATTCTTGCGCTGAGCATCGCATTTCTGGCATTTCGTGCCGCCAATGAAGGCGACCTGACCAAGGTGAGCGTTGTGCATCATGCCAACGGACAAGTAATGGTCATGGACACCGTTTTTGACCCGGCAACGGGCTATTCAGTTGAGCAATTCTTGCTCGATCACGGACTCAATCCGCAAGAAACGGAGATCATCAATACCGATGAACTCAAGGGTACGTTTGTGCACAATGTGGACAATGTATGGTTCATGAATCAGGAAGAAGGGGCATGCGCCAAACGACACCAAGTTATGGTGTGCGATCCTTCTCAAGGTAACGCGCAGGACGTACGTATCGAAAAAACGGTTGATGATCAGGGCAATGTGGTTATCAAACAATTCATCAACGGCGAAGAAGTCGAAGGTGATGGAAGTGAAATGATCTGGATTAGCGAAGGTGATGGACCGGAAGGCGGACAGGTGATCGAAGTAGAAGGTGACGGCTCTCAGATTTTTATACAAAAGGTAGCCGTGGAAGGTGGTGAAATGACGGAAGAAGAAATCGAGCAGCTCATTAATCAGCTCAAAGAGGAGCACGGTACTGATGGCGAAGAACCGCATGTAATCGTTGTCAAAGAAATGGTGAGCAGTGAGTCACAATCGGACGGTGAAGTTCCTGAAGGTGCAGAAACCATTGAGGTAGAAGTAGAAAAGTTTGTGGGTCCGGATGGCGAAGAGCAAATTCAAATGTGGATCAACGGAGAAGAAGTGGATCCGGCCGAATATGTGCAGTACCTCAACATCAACGAAGGTGGAGAAGGTGAAATGGAGATCGAGATCGAAATCCTCGACGGTGAATCGGAGAACGTGTTCATTTTATCGGGTGATGAGGTTCCCAATGGACTTGGCATGCAAATGATGCAGGGGGGTGGATATACCTTGGCCATCGTGTCATCGGTTAGTCCGGGTGAACAGGTGGAGGCAACCGATAAGCTTGCCGTAGAGAATTTGGCCATTGAGAACCTTACCTTTTCTCCAAATCCCAATACCGGTCAATTTCAGTTGTCGTTCAATCTTCCTGAGA
>JAGQVX010000050.1 GCA_020437755.1 Flavobacteriales bacterium | reverse complement strand
AGCGGCATACGCCAAATGTAAAATCCGGGAGGCGCTGAATAATACCAACTCTCCCGGATTCCACCCATTTTCTTTTATCGCGAAGAACTGCCTACCTCTTCATCAAATGCTGAGGGGCCGATTCATTGATAGACACCACATAGCTTCCCGCAGCCAGGTTCGTGATGTCGATTTGCTGTGTGCCATTTGCCTTTATGGCTTGTTCTTGTACAACCCTTCCGCTCATGTCATGAATCATCAACCGTGAAAATGCTGGCCACTGTCCCGTAACCGAAAAACTCTCACCTGCCGGATTGGGAAACAGACTGAAGGATACTTCCTGCACTTCGGGAACGGCAATACCAACGCCTTCCAGCAATCCGGGACGGAAGGTTTCAAGGCAGAAGCGCATCATTTCACGCTGTTCATACGTGAACATATTGTAGCACTCATCCTCGTTGTAGTCCATGTAGTTTTCGATCATGTCGGGCAGGTCGCTTTCACCGTCGTCGCAGCCGTTCTTGGAATAATCGCACACGAAATTGGTACTGGTTGAAGCATTGGGGGTGTCTTCCAGACCGTCATCTTCCGTGCAGCCGTTGAAAAATGCATCGCCCCAAATGTGACGCAAGCCCAGGTAATGTCCTACTTCGTGTGTGCAGGTCCTTCCTTTTTCATTTCCTTCCAGATTATCATCCATTCCCTGCGGATTGTTACGTCCCACCGTGGCATAGTGCAACACTACACCTTCCAACCCCGGCTCGGGAGCGCTATTTCCAGCCGGCCAATTGGGCGCACCTTCCGGCGGATAGGCATAGCCGAAAATCTGCCCCCAAAACGTCTCAGGCATATTGCACACCCAAATATTGAGGTAATGATCGGGATCCCAGGCGTCCGAGCCTCCCTCTGAGGTTAGCTTTACCGCATCGAGTGTGCTAAAATCAAGAAGGTTAAGTTCAAATCCGGTCACATCGGTTTCCACATGGACAATACCCGAAGTAGGCTCGCCATTGGGATCCACCTCAGCCAGGAAAAATTCAATCTCGGTATCAGCAGCAACACTCAGAAATTCACTTCGCGTGTTGATGGCATCCGCATTGAGTCGGCGATAATCCTCATTCAATACGTCAATTTGCGACTGAATAACCGAGTCGTGAAGGTTTTGGTAATCCTCGTGCCACACCACGTGAAAGACCACGGGAATAGCCAACACACCATCCGCGCGTTGTTGATTGTGATGATGCTCAAGGGCATGACGATAGGCTTCATTCCACCTCACCTGGTGTTCTGAGCTATACAGCAAATGATCAAATCCGCATCCGCGAAAAGGTTCCTGGGCCATTATGGTCGCTGCAACCAAAAGTAGCATTAGAGTAATCGTAGTTTTCATTGTGTACAATTGAGTCATGGAATATAGTTCAAATCTGCAATTCCGGAAAATCTGATTTTCCTAATTTGCACACTCCCAAAAAGGACGGAATGGCATCAGAACACACATCTAATCGAAGGGACTCCTGGCGATCGAAACTTCATGAAATCATCTTCGAAGCTGACACACCGGCAGGACGCCGATTTGATATTATTCTCCTGTGGGCCATTGTGGTCAGTGTGCTGGCAGTCATCCTGGAAAGCGTGCCCTATTTTTCGCTGAACTATGGTGAAGTACTGTGGGCGGTAGAGTGGTTTTTCACGATACTGTTTACCATCGAATATATCGTGCGCATTCTCAGCGTAAAGCGGCCCATGAATTACATCTTCAGCTTTTTCGGGCTTGTTGATTTGCTATCGATTCTACCATCGTTCCTGGGGTTATACTTTGTGGATACTTCTTCTCTGCGCGTTATTCGCATACTTCGCCTCATGCGCATTTTCCGGGTTCTCAAACTCATCGGATTTTTGAGCCAGGCCCGGACGTTGAGGGATGCCCTTATTGCCAGTAAACAAAAGATTATGGTATTCCTACTGGCCGTAACCATACTGGTGGTCGTTCTGGGAACCGTGATGTACATTATTGAATCTCCTGAATCGGGCTTCACCTCCATTCCACGCAGTATTTATTGGGCAATTGTGACACTCACAACTGTAGGCTACGGAGATATTGCACCTGTCACTGCACTGGGACAAGCTGTGGCATCTCTCGTTATGATTCTGGGTTATGCCATCATCGCCGTTCCCACAGGTATCATCACTTCTGAGATTGTGCGCAACGACGTCACTTCTTCCAATACCCAATCATGTCCGTCATGTAGCCGGGAAGGCCACGACGACGACGCCGAATTTTGCAAATACTGCGGCGAAAAGCTATAGGATATCGTACGATTTTAACGTGGCCTGGGTGCGGTTCTGCGCTCCTAATTTGGCAAACAGGTTTTTGGTATGGGTCTTAACCGTATTGATCGAAAGGTCCAGGTCAGACGCTATTTCCTTGTTGGTCTTACCCATTCGTAAGAGTAAAAGTACATCTCGTTCTCTCGGTGTTAACTCCATATTCAAGGCTTTCTCTGATTTCCGGGTTCAATATGTCCTTAGATTCCCGAACAGGAGTCACCCAAAAGGGTGATTTAACAAAAAACCCCACTCGAAGGCGGGGTTTTCAAGATTAGAAACACGTCTACTTAAATGCCACGAAGATGTCTTCTGCTTTGAGGACATCCTTCATCGTTTCACGGAATTCCGTGTACTGCTCAGCCGAGATATTTCGGGCCTTGGTGTTCACTTTTCGGGTAAACACTACCGTACGCGAATTCACTTTTTTAACCGTGATTGAATAGTCGATATAATCGTTTGAAATGCGCACATTCTTAGGGAGCTCAACAAGCGTTTTTCCTGCGGGGATGGTCACTTCTACTACCGATTCATAGTAATCCTTATCCTCATATGCCCAATACGTTAGCGGGTGCTCACGATCTTCCTTGGGGAACACGTCAAGGGCAACAATTTCCTCGAAAAGCGGAAGTTCAAACGTATTCAACGCCCCAATTTTCTTCACATAATCCTCCACCTTCAAATCGGTAATCAGCGTAAAAACCGAGTCTTTGTCTTCCAATCCGGGCAACTCATAGGATTCCAGATCGTAGTCGGTTTCAATGTAATCCGAAATGTAGTACTTGATCATTTCCTCGGTATCCTGATCGGTCTCACCTTTGAAATAGCGACGATACGCCGAACTGGTTTCACCGGTGCAGGTGAATGTAGAATGAAGTGCAAACTCTTCGTCGTCGATTTCGATAATCGTTTTACGAATCATGCTATTCTTTTCCAATTCCGTAGCAGGAAGTGAAATGAGCTCCTTACCAACCGGATCATCATCTGCATTGGGAATTACAAGTGCCTGTGCATTCCGCAAAGAATTAGGCATAGCGCCAAATGGCAAATTGTTGTCTGTAAGCTCTTGATACATGGATTGTCCGTCCATATCTACCCTTACAATGCAATGGTTGAATTGTGTAGAGGGTATGCGCATGGTTTCTTCTCCATTGTCGCGTGTGTTAACCAATACCAAGTGGGTAGTGAGTCCGGCTTTTTTGGCAAGCGTGTGGTACAACGTACTCATATCCTTACAATCGCCCAGTTGCGTGCTGATGGTTACCATCGGCTTTTGGGGTACGTAGTTACTTTGACGAAACGAAACTGAACTGTAGTGGACATTATCGCAGATGTAGTCGTAGATCAACTTGGCTTTATCATACTCTGAGAGGTTCTCGGTTCCGTCAAAGATTTCGTTGTAAACCGCATCCAAATTATAATCTTCCTTGGCCATAGGAATAGCCAGGTCCTTATACCATTTCGAGATCACCTCCCAACTGTTGATGCTCGTAATGGATACCGCCTGACCGACCTCGCGCAACGCAGGCATATATGCTTCAGACTTCATTCGAGCCATGTCCTCCAGTACCCATTCATGACAAGTAAACTCATCAATTTCCGTCACAACAGGCTCCACACTTAATCGATCGGTGATGAGCTGTACATCGGCGTCCATGGGCAGGAAGATGCGCAATACCTTTCTCTTGATAGGTACAAAATCATCCAACACGTGATCGAAGGTGATCTCCTTGGCCAATTTGCCCCCGGTGTAGTTTTCATGACGATACTTGATGTGAACCACATCGCCTACTTCAATCGATGGGAAAACCAGCTGGTTATAATTCCGCTCGCCTTCTATTCGCTCACCCGAAGGCTTGTGCACTACAGCTTCCTCAATGATCAGGTTCTGACGGCTGTAGCTTGTTGGAATATAGGCTTCTTTCCAGGTGTCAATTCCCGACTCGTTCAATACCCGGACTGCCAGGTTGTGGTGTTCGACATTAGCTCCTTCTTCAAACTGGATGAAGTTGGTCTCGTCAAAAACCAATTCATATTGATCATCCGACGTCTCTTCCGACTTCAAAGCTGCCTCAATAAGCTCTTCCTCATGTTCATTCTCGAAAAATTCTATCAGGGGCTCCTTGCCTTCAAGGTCGCGTAGTTTTTCGCGCGATTCAAATGAGTTGGGATTGTACTCAATTGCCTTACGGAACGAGGTTTCAGCCAATCCATCTGCTCCCATGGCCAGTTCTATAAAAGCACGATCGCGATACAGTGACGATCGGTAGGGTGAAATGCCCAGACATTCATTGATGTAATCCTTGGCCTTGGCATACTGTCGTTGATCGTAGTAGAAACTCGCCAATTCGCTCAGGATATCGACATTCTCCGGAAACATCTCCTGCTGCTTGATGAGGTAGGTCTGTGCTACTTTACCTTCTCCTGCCGCCATTGCTTCCTTGATCAGCATGTTGTACAGAGGGTAATTGTAGGTTTTCTTCAAGTACCCTTTCAAAATCGCTGAACTGGTTTTGAACGGTTTTGACTGTGCCTTCTCCAACAGGTACTTATACATTACATAATCGGGGTTGTTTCGATCACGCGAATATGCCTTTTCCACTAGGTTCAGCATCAACTGATACTCTTGCTCCGCAGCCAGAAGCTGTATGCGTTTCTCAATGCAATCGGGATGATTTTCTCCAATATTGTCTTCAATCTCCGTCAACAAACTACCGGCTTCTTCCAAATCTTCTGATTCCATGGCACGCTCAAAATCGTAGTATTTGAGAAACAACATGTCTGGATCGAGCTTACGGATTTTCTCAACTTGCTTCAGCAATACAGTGCGATCTTTCAGCTGCTGATAGCTGGTGAGCAACATGTAATGAATGAGAATATTGTTGGGGTAATCCTTTTGGGCATCTTCCAGCACCTTCAAGGCCTCATTGTGTTTTTTGGAGCGCTGAAAGCTGTAAGCCAGTAGCATTGCATTCAATGGATTACTGCGATCAGCATCCCAAAGGTCGGAGAAATACGTTTCTGCAAAAAACGGAATCTCTTCTCCCAGGGTACCCGGATTATCCTTGTTGTAGGAAGTTCCCCACTCACTTTGACTCACCATGGGAACTGGCTGTGAGGCTTTGTCCAGCAGTCGTACCGAAAAATTCGGATAGTTGGTCTCACTGGTCGCCCCCAGTTGAACTACAATGCGGTTGATCCCAGCCGGTATCGTCATTTTCCGCTTGTACACATCCATGTCGGTACGACGTTCTTCCTCCTCTTCAATAACCAACAAGTCATTGATCCAAATTTTAATTGAACCACTAAATCCTGCCGCTACTATCACTTCTTTTTCACTATCCAATTCAAAAAACGATTGGCAATAGTTTACGCCCGTAGCGTGCGGTAACACTTGCTCAAGTGTAATCCAGGGCTCAGGATCAGCTATGGTTGGCACAAACCAGTGAATCTCAGCATTTCGTCGGGAGATAAAAGTAGCGTCCTCGCCCGGTTCTTCGAGTGGTCCGTACGATTTATCAAAACCACTTCCAGAGGTATTGTCGAATGTTCCTACATATGACCAGGCATCAATTTCACCACAACTACCGTAATACCGATTACGCATGGTAGTGTTGTAGGTCAGCGTGTGATGAAAACCCAAAGTATACGCCGCACTACCACGAATGGTACTCTCGTAGCTCGTACCTTCAACCAGGTCTTGAAGAAATGCCACTTGCTCTTTGGTCTTTACACTTGCGTATCCTGATACCGCAGATTCGCTCCATAAGGCATACAAATACGCCGAGGGATTTTTTAAATGTGGAAGTGCTTTCTGGAAATCCTGAAACAATTCCTGGGAGTCGTCCAATGAATTGAGTAGAATCAAGGTAATACGACTGTCTCCGGGAGAAACCCCATTCTCAATATTCTGAGTCAGAATAGTTATCGCCTCTTCCCTATCACCATCTTCCAGCGCTTTCCATACAGGGTCAAGGTCACTCGCACTGCCCACCAGACCGATGAACAGCGCAAAAATCAACGCGCAAATTCTCATATAACATTAAGGTTTAATTCTCAACTCCATCCTCTTCAGATTGAAAGCGGATGTATTTCGCAATATAAATGAAAAACTTTCATAAAGGAACAAGACTCTGTATTTGGCGTATGCCATAAAACCCCAAAATTCTACGCTATATTAGCCAAAAGCAAATCGTATAATTCCATGAACCAACCCACTCGACTCTTCGATTTTCCTTATTTCCAGATGGATAACTTCCCAATGGAGGTTTCGATGTCGTCCAAAGCGCACGGCGTTCAGCGCAGTTATTCAACTGCAGAATTTATCGATCATCTCAATAAAATTTCACGCGGATTGTTGCGACTGGGCGTGCATCAGGGAGATAAAATTGCCCTGATTTCACACAACAACCGATGTGAATGGAATATAATGGATCACGGAGTTCTTCAAATTGGCGCCATTGATGTTCCGATTTACCCCACCATGAGCGCGGAAGACTACGTTTATATTCTCAATCACTCCGAGTCGAAGTATTGCTTTGTGAGCAACGACGAACTGGCAACTAAGGTAATGTCTATTAAAGACCAGGTGCCCTCACTTATCGAAGTATACTCCTTCGAACGGGTTCAGGGGGTTAAAAACTGGGAGGAGGTGCTCGAACTGGGGACAGACGATTCCAACCAGACAGACGTGGAAGCGATAAAAAAGGGAGTTAAGGCTGAGGATTTGGCGACCATTATCTATACATCGGGAACCACTGGCTTGCCTAAGGGAGTTATGCTTTCGCACCAAAACATTGCTACAAATGCGGTGGCATCCGCCAAACGGCTGCCGCAATTCGTACGGGGAAAGGCCCGTACACTGAGCTTTCTCCCGGTGTGCCACATCTTTGAGCGCATGCTTCACTATTTATATATGTATTGTGGCGTTACGATCTACTTTGGCGAGAGTCTGGAAACGATTAAAGAAGACCTCGCCATGGCTCGCCCACATGCGTTCACTGCTGTACCCAGATTGCTCGAAAAATTCTTCGATGGAATTGTCGCAAAAGGAACATCAGCAGGGGGAATTAAAAAAATGCTCTTTACCTGGGCGGTGGGCCTGGCCCTGGAGTGGGAACCGGACCGTCAGAATGGTGGATGGTATGAGTTTAAATTAAGTATTGCTCGGAAACTGGTGTTTTCCAAGGTAAAAACTGCACTCGGACTTACAGAAATAGGTGCTATAGCCTCCGGAAGTGCCGCTTTGCAGCCGCGCCTGGCTCGGTTTTTCAATGGAGCCGGTATGCCGGTTTATGAAGGCTATGGACTTACCGAAACCTCACCGGTTATAACCGTAAACACCCTCAACGAACCCCACATGCTGCGTGTTGGCTATGTGGGTAAATGCATTGATGATGTAGCCGTGAAAATTGCTGAAGACGGAGAGATTCTATGCAAGGGACCCAATGTAATGATCGGCTATTACAAAGATCCCGAGCGCACCGATGAAGTGCTGCGTGATGGCTGGTTCCACACGGGCGACATTGGTGTGGTGGAGGATGGATTTCTTAAAATCACCGACCGTAAAAAGGAAATCTTTAAAACCAGCGGCGGTAAATACGTGGCTCCACAGCTTATCGAAAACAGTCTGAAAGAATCGCACCTTATTGAACAGTGCATGGTTATTGGAGAGAACCGCAACTTTCCGGCAGCTCTTGTTGTACCGGCATTTGATGGCGTACGTAAGTGGTGTTCGAAACACGGCATCAATTACACGACCGATGAAGATATGATTCAGGATCAGCGCGTAGTTGAACGGATTTGGAAAGATGTGGAGAAAACCAACCAGGGATTTGGAAAGTGGGAACAGGTGAAACAAATTCGATTACTCCCCGAAATGTTTACCATTGAAGGTGGGGAACTCACGCCAACGCTTAAACTCAAAAGAAAACCGATCCTTGCGAAGTACGCTTCACTGATCGAAGATATCTATTCGGCTTCCGCCTCCTCTTGATCTGATAATCGGTAAAACATGCGACGGTGCGGCCCTATTTGAGGAATCTCGTACCAGTCGCTGCCGTATTCGAATCCCAGGTTCTCATAAAAACCCAACGCCACCGCCCGGGCATCGCACCATAATGTGTCATAGCCGTCCGCTTTCAACCTGCGGATAGCCTCCTGAACAATCGCCTTGCCCGCACCAATGCCCCTCACCTCAGGTGCGGTTGCCATTGCGCGTAGGCGGTACTGCCGCCTTCCCGGAACTTCACGGTGCGACATCTCAAACAACGACGCTGTCCCTACCAATTCACCATTAACCATACTACCCAAATGAATCGCATGTGGCGCCTCGTCAATGTCGATGATGCATGCTTCCACATTTGCCTTGTGCGGCCACAATACCCTGAAACGAAGCGCCCGCGTATCGCTTGCTGAAATTTGAATCACCTCCATCAATCAAAAAATTTATCCAAATCCCTGCGATCCTTCTTGGTGGGTCGACCCAGCTTGTTACGTCGAGTTTCGGTTTGAGCCGCCTGCAACAACTTCAACTTCTCAAGCTCCATGGGATCGGTTCGATCAACTGCATATTCCTCCACGAGTTTCGGACCTACCCGATTCTTTGGAATGGAAAGTACCTGCCACTTGAAATGAATGGGCCCTTTACGAATACTGATTTCTTGTCCGGCGCGCACCTCAAACGATGCCTTCACCTGCTCTCCCCCTACCTGCACTTTGCCCGATTTACAGGCCGCAGCCGATATCGAGCGGGTCTTGAACACCCGTATGCACCACAAGTACTTATCGACACGCATACTGCAAAATTACAAAGCAAATCCTTCTACCACTCCAGAATCAATCCAATAGAAGGTAAAACGGTTCCGGCAGAGGTGCTCAGATAATTGACCTGATAGTACCCCGGATTGTTGGGATCTTCAACCGGATTGCCTGCTGCATCCCGAACTACATCGAAATCGGGCTGTAAAGTGGTGGTTTGGTTGTAGATGTTTTGAATGTCGAGGTACAAATCAATCGCCAACTTTTTCCAAAACCACTTCTTGTCAACCCTCACATCAAGCTGGTGATTGGGTTTTAAGCGAAGGGTGTTGAGCTCCGTATAGTTCAATACCCCTCCCGGATTGTTTTTCCAGGTGGGAATGGCCAATGAAGCTTGCTCGTCATAGGGTGTATACGGTAATCCACCCGAATACAAAAAGCGGAACCCTACCTCCCAGTTCTTCTTGAACTTCTTTCCTCCTGTTACCGAAATCAGATTGCGGCTGTCCCATGAACTGGGTGAAGTCACCGTTCCGTTGCTGAATTCGCTGCGTACATAGGTGTACGACAATATTGCATACAACCCTTTCCACAAGCGCTGTTGAATGAGAAACTCCACACCGTATGCACGCCCTTGCGATGTACTCGATACCGCCTCGTTGCCGATCACGCCGAAATCAGCACCTAAATTGGCCAGCGATATTTGGCGGTCTATAGAAAGAGGATAGTGGTTGTATTGCTTGTAAAAGCCTTCCAGACTGAACGTAGTATTGGTTTTCCCTGTTTCATATCGAACACCGGTGGCCGCTTGTGAACACTGGATATATTTCAAATTATTGGACTGATTCACCAATTCCCCATCTACCCGATAGCCCAGAATGGTGTATGCCGGACGCTGGTAGTACACACCTGCGCTGGTATTCCAACTGAGCTGCGGAAGGATCTGCCAACTCGCCGAAACGCGTGGCGAAAGTTGATCCAACGGATTGGACATCGAAGCCGAGTAACTGCTGCCATCCGCACGAATTCCTGCATTTAAGGTGAGGCGCTCGTTGAGCATGGTCTTGCTTATTTGGGCGAATGCCCCATAAAAATGCGTATTCAACGAACTGCTCAGCGAAAAATCGATCAGCGAATCCAGTGCATAGGAATACACCTGCTGATCAGTGCGATTGGAGTATGCGGCGTATTCATAAGTAACTCCGCACGACGCTTTCCAGCCATTGCCCGGATAGAACGTCTGATTGATCCGCACTTTGTTCTCTGCCTCCCGTGAGAGGTAATCGAATGTCTTAGGCTGTGTTTCGTCGTTGTCAGGGTACTTGTAAGCCCGGTTATTGAGCATGTTGCGCGACAATATGACCGACAAGCGACCCGGCTTGTTGAAGTGATCCCATTTGACGCCTGTCATATAATTCCACTGCGTGGTCACAGCCAGAAGATCCAGGAGGTACCGGTTGGATTCGTAGCTATCGGAAGTAGAATCCGCCAACGATAGATTGAGCTGAAACTCATCAATGGCACCCAAACCCAGCACGGTAATAATGTTCCGATCGTTGGGCTGATACCGCCACTTGAACTGAAAATCGTTGTAGGTAGGAAGGAAGGGCAACTCCAGGGCTTGAAAAAGATACTGCAAGTATGAACGACGAGCGGATGCAATGATCGAAGACTTCTTACCCGTGGGCCCATCCACAGTGAGCCCCACATCGCTGGAGCCCACAACCGCGTTCAATGCGTAACGGTCACTCCTTCCTTCACGAAACTGGATTTCCATCACAGAAGACAACGCGTTGTACGAATTGGCCGGAAAGGCGGCCGAGTAAAAATCAACCGTCTGAATCAAGTCGACATTGATTAATCCCACCGGACCTCCCGAGGAACCTTGTGTAGAAAAGTGATTGATATTGGGGATCTCGATACCGTCTATGTAAAAGCGATTCTCATTGGGAGCACCACCACGTACAATAATGTCATTGCGAAACGAGGTCGTTGAAGCCACACCGGGCAAGGAACGAATGGCCCGACTAATATCGCGGTTGCCCCCGGGATTACGCTTCACCTCATTCACGCCGATCCTCCGCACCGAAAGCGGTGCCTGATCGCGATTGGCGGTCTGGGAAGCTTCAATCTGTGCGCCTTCGAGCTCCACTGTAGCCTCGGCAAGGGGGATGTTGAGGAAAGCGGTACGAGAGGTAGAAATTTCTACTTCGTAAACCACCTTCTTCTTAAATCCAACGTAGCTCACTTCCACGTTGTACACACCGGCCGGAACGTCGTAAAACACATAGGCACCGTCCAAATCAGTGCTGGTGCCAAAATCGGTGTCTTGTAGGATAATACTGGCAAAAGGAATAGTCTCGTTGGTACCCTCATTGGTGACATTTCCCTTTAAACTTGCATGCTGTGCGACGGACAGTCCGGCGGACAACAAGAATAACAACATAACGATCAGGCGCATGAATCAATAGCGTTTTGAGTGAAAACAGCGACAAGCGCAAATGGTTCGGTGCCGGAATGATATCTCAACACTTATGAAAGCTTCAAAGTTAAGCACTCTATTCTTTGGATTGATCCTGATGGGGAGTTCAGCATTTGCTCAAAATCAATCCGACTCTTCAGCGCCTCAACGCGAGACCGACAACCTTCGTCAGCGCGCGGATCTGGCAGCGCATTCGATTGAAAAAGTATGCGGTGTGGACGACAAGGCCGATTTGAATGCTTTGGGCCAAGCTTGCTATGAATATGAGCTGGCTAAATCTGTCCTGGGCGAAAATGCCAATCCTCAGCAGTTGGAACGCGCAGAAGCCGATTTTTCGCAGGCCGTGAAACGCATCGTAGGTGCTCAGAAAATGGAAGCCTTTGAAAACTGGAAACAGTCGCCAAAGCTTTACGAAAAGGAAGACTACAAGTAGCGATTAAAACTCCAGGTCGAGGTTAAGCCGTTTGCGGAAGTGCTCCAAAGCCGGATTAACCTTGAGCATGGCGTCATACTTATCTTTATCGGTGTATAACCGCGTTGCTTCGGGATCATCTTTGACCATGATGAGCTCCAGGTGCAGCAGGTGATTCTTTAGTCGGTTCTTGATGAATTCAAGCATCTCTGCCCTTACATTGATCACGTCTGCTTCCTGCACGGAATTGTTGATTTCCAGCTGAATAGCATGGTCGGCCGTCACCCGGGGAGCACGAGCAGTAAGCGTGCTATACAGGCTGAAGTTCTCTGCCTCTTTAAGACGTTCGGCAAACGCTTTCCAAACTTCCCGAAATTCGTCGATCGTGTATGATTCCGTGGGTTGATGCAGCGTGCGTGCTAATTCTTCCTGCCCTTCTTCAACAGCTACTTCCGACTCTTTGAGCAAATCGGTAAGCGTCATGGAAATTGCCGGTTTTACACCTTTGCTCCTTGCTAATGGTTTCTCTGCAGTTCGAGCTTTGTTGCGGTCAAAAATGCTTTCAACTACGCGCTGCGGTGCAGAAGGCGCATCTTGAGAACCTGAAGCGGCAGGGCGTTTCACTCCGGCCAAACCTCCTCCGATGAAGGGTTTTATCCTGAAATTAGACTTTTTTTTTTCGGCCTCGTTGTACTTAATTGAACAAAGCTGCATAAGGGTGAGTTCCACGAGCAATCGCTGATTTTTGCTCGTCCGGTACTGCACATCGCAGTGATTGATCAATTCCAGAGCCTTAATGATCAAGCGAAGATCAGCTTCATGTGCCTGCTCCACATAACGGGCGCGCACGGAATCACTGGTTTCCATGAGTTGGACCGTTTTTTCGTCTTTACTCACCAGCAAATTGCGGAAGTGTTCACCCAAACCAATAATAAAATGATGTCCGTCAAATCCATGATCCAGAATTTCTCCGAATAGCAACAAACAATCGGGAATATTCTCCTCCAGGATCAGCTTGACGACCTTGAAGTAGTTCTCATAGTCAAGAACATTCAGGTTCTTGATCACATTTTCATAGGACAGTACTTTTTCGCTGAATGCCGCTACCTGGTCCAGAATGGAAAGGGCATCACGCAAAGCTCCATCGGCCTTTTGAGCAATAATATGCAATCCTTCAGGGTCGGCTTGCATGTGCTCCTGTTCGGCGATATACGCCAAATGGGAAGCAATATCGCTGACACTGATCCGGTTGAAATCAAAGATTTGACAACGACTCAGGATCGTAGGGATAATCTTGTGCTTTTCGGTGGTAGCCAGAATGAAGATGGCGTGGGGTGGGGGCTCTTCAAGGGTTTTCAAAAACGCATTAAAAGCCTGTTGGGAAAGCATGTGAACCTCGTCGATGATATACACCCTATACCTACCCGTTTGAGGCGGTATCCGCACCTGATCGGTAATGGTACGGATATCATCTACACTATTATTCGACGCCGCATCAAGTTCAAAAATATTGAACGAAAGATCCTGTTCTACACCGTCTTCGGCTTTATTGATTTCCTTCGCAAACAGCCGGGCACAAGTTGTTTTTCCTACTCCTCGCGGACCGCAAAACAGGTAAGCCTGCGCAATCTGGTTGGTAGCAATAGCATTGCGAAGCGTGGCGGTAATAGCGCCTTGCCCTACAACCGATTCCCACGTCGTGGGGCGGTACTTCCGTGCTGAAACGATGAACTGATCTGCCAATTTAACTCCTCCTCTTTTCGTGCAAGCCACAAATATCGTGAGTTTCACGCTTCAACTTCTGCCGAGTTTTCCACAATCTACCCACACTGATTTCGGGCATTTCACGCTTCAATAAATAACCCCAACCTCATTTTATTGCCGAATGCACTACAACCTGACAGGGGCTTTAAACTGAATGGATCTATTTCAAAAAGGGAATCAAGGGTTCAGGCATTGTAAATTTGTTCCGGCATGCGCCAAATGGGGTAGCACCCAAGCAGATCATGGCTATTTTTGCATGGAAACGTAGGACAATACAGGAAAAAGAGTATCTTTGCGCCCCATTTTAAACACAAGTAACTAATACAGTTATTATGAACCGATACGAAACTGTTTTCATTGTAACTCCCGTGCTTTCTGATGATCAGGTGGCGGAAACAGTAGGTAAAATGAAGGATTTCATCAAGGACAACGGCGGTAAGCTGCTCCATGAAGAAAACTGGGGATTGCGCAAATTGCAGTACCCTATCCAGAAAAAATCCACTGGTTTCTATCACTTGCTCGAATTCGAAGCACCAGGAGAAATTGTTCTTCCAATGGAAGTAACATTCAAGCGCGAAGAGCGTGTAATCCGTTGGTTAACTACCCGCATGGACAAGCACCACATGGTGTACGCAGATAAGCGTCGAGCCAAGCGAGCAGCTGAATCAAAAGCTTAATTCATTTCTCACTCGTAAAGATTAGAAACCATGTCTAAATCAGAAGTAAGATACCTCAACCCCATCCAAATCGAAACCAAGCGCGACAAATACTGTCGTTTCGAAAAGAATGGAATCAAGTATATCGATTACAAAGATCCCGATTTCTTGTTGGGCCTCTGTAACGAACAAGGAAAGATTTTGCCACGTCGTTTGACGGGAACAACATTGAAGAATCAGCGCAAAGTGTCTGTTGCAATCAAAAAAGCACGTCACCTCGCTCTTCTTCCATACGTTGCTGATAACTTAAAATAAGGAGGACCGGTCATGGAAGTAATTCTTAAGCAATTCATCGACAAACTGGGAGACGTTGACGAAATCGTTGACGTGAAGCCAGGATATGCACGTAACTACCTCATCCCTCGTGGATATGCCGTAGTTGCTAGTCCTTCTCAAAAGAAAATGCACGCGGAAACCCTTCGCCAGCGAGCTCACAAGCAAGCCAAAGTGCTCGAAGAAGCACAAGGCATCGCTACTAAGCTTGCCGGACTTACACTGAAAATCGGTGCGAAGGCTGGTGAGAACGGAAAGATCTTTGGTTCGGTTAATACCATCCAAATTTCTGAAGCACTTGCTAAGTCAGGTTTCGAAATCGACCGTAAGCACATCTCTATCGCCGAAGACTCTATCAAGAATTTGGGTGAGTACGAAGCTTCGGTTCGCTTGCACAAAGAAGTGATTCAGCAAGTAAAGTTTGAAGTAGTAGGCGAATAGTATTTTGCCTCTTATCATATTGAAAAGCTGCCTCTACCAGGCAGCTTTTTTTTTGCACTATAGTTCTGCCCAATGGTTTAACCATTACACCAAAGCTCTATCCTCGGGGAGTTATGCAAGGCCTGAGCAATTGGAGGGCAACTCGCTAGACTCGTCAACAAAATGAGAGTCGATATCTCCTATCCCCGATAAAAAAACTTTCAATCGATCATAAGGCTTCCCACAAAAGCCAGATTGTCACCAAGCAAAAACCATCCGTTCTCAACCAACCACACCTCGAATTCGAACACCTACAAACTTAGCTTTCTCCAAATTGACTCGAATTCACGAGCTGACTAATTTTGCGATATTGGGCTTGAGGGTACCGCCCCTAGGAACGAAAGATCAGCATGAGACTAGAGCAAGAGCAAGGGACTAGAGCAAGAGCAAGGGACTAGAGCAAGAGCAAGGGACTAGAGCAAGAGCAAGGGACTAGAGCAAGAGCAAGAGGCTAGAGCAAGAGCAAGGGACTAGAACAAGAGGAAGAGGCTAGAGCAAGAGGAAGGGAGGACGGGGAGCTGTTGATCAACAACACATTGCGTTATTCGATATCGGGATGGGCGGCGATTTATCGCGCCCGTATCCTGCATCCACACGTCAAAACCTACCAGATATAAACTCCTCCTATGCAGAGTTGCCTTTGAATCCGGAGCGCACTAATTTTGCGATATTGGGCTTGAGGGTACCGCCCCGAAGGGTCGCGACTGCAGGATCAGGAAAGGGGAAGGATTTCAAGATATAAGATGAGACATCAAAGCTTATTAGTTTGGTGTGACAATACCCCTAATGTCTATTCGCACAGAATGCTTGAGACTTTACCTACTTTTACTGCGTGAAAAAATGGTTAGTCCTTCTGTTGGTCCTTGCTTCCTTTGACATGACCTCGCAAATTCGGGTGATCAAGGCAAATGTTGGCAGCGCTCTTTTCGGCGCACCCGGGATTGCCTTCGAACACGTGCGCAAAAAAAAACTGGCCTGGCAGATCGGCGGCTCTTACTACATTCCCAATCGAAGGGAAAGCTTCATGTACAACTCGATGCTCGAAAACCGGACAATGACCTCCGGGAAAATTACGGGATTCTCAGTTTCACTCGAACACCGTTGGTACACCAAACTCGCCCGTCGCGAAGCCAATAAACCATATGTAGCCCTTTTCGGAAGGTATTACCAATTTGATATGGCAATGGACTTCACCGATGAACAGACGGACTTTCACTTTGCCTTGCATTCAATCAACGCGGGTGTGGGTGTTCAGGTTGGAATTCAATACGTCATTAAAGACAAAGTATCCATTGATCTGGGTCTGCTGGGTATTGGGTATGCACGGAACTACCTTTCGGGAGAAGTCATCACCGTTGGCGGTGACCCCAATATTGGTAAACTGGAAGACGATATATCTGAAATGCCACTCCTCGGCAATCGCATTCGGCTGAAGGCAGAAGATGACAAGCATGTCTTCAACAACCGATACGGTGCTCCCCTGTACCGTGGGGGTATCTACTTCGGCGTATTGTTCTAGCATGGCCTCCTTCATCCCAGCTTTCTTCATTAACTGTTCAATCCTCCGTCATTTCATCAATCAAACCCCTATTTTTACGACGTGATAAAGTTTGAACTGAAGTCGGAATTTGAACCCACCGGAGATCAACCGGAAGCTATACGCCAACTTACGGAAGGGCTCAATGAAGGTTTTCCTGCCCAAACCCTCTTAGGGGTGACGGGATCGGGAAAGACGTTTACCATTGCCAACGTGATTGCCAACGTGCAACGACCTACCTTGATCTTGTCCCACAACAAAACCCTGGCCGCCCAGCTCTATTCCGAGTTCAAGTCTTTTTTCCCCAACAATCTGGTCGAGTACTTTGTAAGTTATTACGACTACTATCAGCCGGAAGCCTTTATCCCGGTGACCAATACCTACATCGAAAAAGATCTTTCGATCAATGAGGAAATTGAGAAGATGCGGCTCAGCACCACAACTGCGCTCCTCTCCGGGCGGCGCGATGTAATTGTTGTTGCTTCGATTTCATGCATATACGGAATCGGAAACCCAACGGAATTCCATAAGAGCGTTGTTCCGATTAAAGTCGGACAGCAAATAGGTCGGAATCAGTTCCTTCGATTTCTTGTGGATTCACTGTACAGCCGAACCCAAGCCGAGTTTCGCAGAGGAACATTTCGTGTGAAAGGCGATACCGTGGATATCTATTTGGCGTATGCCGACCATGCCGTACGCGTAGCATTTTGGGGAGACGAAATCGAAAGTATTTCAACAATCGACCCTGCCTCCGGGACGAAATTGCTGTCGTTTGAAGAAATGAATATCTATCCTGCGAACCTGTTCGTAACGGGTCGCGATGTATTGAACGGGGCTATTTGGGAAATCCAGCAAGACATGGTGAAGCAAGTGGATCATTTCAACGATACAGGCAAATATATAGAGGCAAAGCGACTCGAAGAACGCGTGACATACGATTTAGAAATGATGCGCGAACTGGGATATTGTTCGGGAGTCGAAAACTATTCGCGTTACATGGATCGTCGCGAACCCGGACAGCGTCCATTTTGTCTGCTCGACTACTTTCCCGGCGATTACCTTACCGTAATCGATGAGAGCCACGTTACTGTTCCGCAAATTGGAGCAATGTACGGCGGCGACCGTTCTCGTAAAGTAAATCTTGTAGACTTCGGATTCCGCCTGCCATCAGCACTGGATAACCGTCCGCTGAAATACGATGAGTGGGAGACGCTTGCCGGACAATTACTCTTCGTAAGCGCCACCCCGGCCGACTTCGAACTGGAGCGATCGGAAGGAGTTGTGGTTGAGCAGTTGATTCGTCCGACAGGCCTGTTGGATCCGCCTATTGAAGTACGTCCATCATTGAATCAGGTTGATGACCTGATTGATGAAATTCATGGCGTGATTGATCGCGGTGAGCGCGTTCTTGTTACGACACTTACCAAGCGCATGGCCGAAGAATTGGCCAAGTACCTGGACAAACTGCAAATCAGTTGCAGGTATATTCACTCTGAAGTGGACACCCTTGATCGAATCGAAATTCTGCGCGACTTACGTGAAGGATTGTTTGATGTACTCATTGGTGTCAACCTGCTACGTGAGGGCTTGGACTTACCGGAGGTATCGTTGGTGGCAGTGATGGATGCCGACAAAGAAGGCTTTTTGCGCTCGGGCAGGTCGCTGACACAAACTGCGGGAAGGGCTGCGAGGAATGTTAACGGCAAAGTCATTTTCTATGCCGATAATATAACCGACAGCATGCAGCAAACCATGGACGAGACCTTGCGCCGCAGGGAGAAGCAAATGGCATACAACAAGGCCCATGGCATAGAGCCTCGACAGATTAAGAAACAGCTTACTAGTCTGATTGAGCAATCTGACGCAACCCGCGCGCGTAAGCGAGCCTACAGTGGTCCGGAAGACCTCAATATCGATTCGGCTGCAGCTGATCCGGTTACACAGTATTTGAATGCCGAACAACTCGAAAGAGCGGTGGCGCAGACGCAGAAGAAGATGGAGAAAGCCGCGAAAGAGCTTGACTTTATGGAGGCGGCCAGACTCCGGGACGAGTGGCTGGCTTTGAAGAAGCGACTGTCCGACAAACAAAAAACAACCCAATAAAACGCACGGCATGATTTGTGCGAAAAACCAGAAAAACACATAACCATGAAATTGTATTTATCTGCTATTCTATTTGCCCTTGTGGCGCTTTCAACTTCTTGTAAATCCAAAGAGACAGTAGCAGAAACGGCGACTGAAGACCGTGCAACTGAAGAAACACCAACCATGCAAAAAGAAGCTCACCAGCTGATCATCGATAAGTCTTTTGCCCCTCAGGAAGGCATGGGCGATCCCATCAATATTGTGAAAAGTGAAATTCAAGGTGATATCTTGAAACTCACGGTTACGTACAGCGGCGGTTGCAAAGACCATACTTTCGAACTCAAGGCAAACGGTGCCATTATGAAAAGCATGCCTCCTCAAATGCCTATTATGTTGATTCACGAAGGAAACGGCGATGACTGCCGGTCGCTTATTGAAGAAACGCTGAAATTTGATGTAAGTCCGGCTCGTATGGGCGGCAACGGAGAGATCATTCTGATTTTGAACGGCGACCGTGAAAACCGTGTCTCGTATAAGTATCAGTAAGGTGTGAATAAAAAGCATTCAGGAGCTACAAATTCGTGGGGCAGAAGTTCATGCCAACCTCTAATTTAGCCCCTTATTTTCCTGAATGCTGAATTTCGGTGAACTTTCCCTGGCCGGACAAATAGTCCTGATTGTATTTGCGTTGAGTGCGCTGATTCAATTCATTTATCTATTTGCCGGATTTATCAGAATTGGCCTATACCGCAATCACCCCGAGGCCTCTGAGGAACTCCCTGTTTCCGTTATAATTTGTGCCCGCAATGAGGAACGCAATCTCCGCGAGCTGATCCCAATCCTCATGTCACAGGACTACCCCCGGTTTGAAATCGTAGTAGTCAACGACGCCAGTTGGGACTCAACTGCTGAGACGCTTCACGCTTTTCAGGTGACGTATCCCAATTTGCACGTGGTTCAAATAGATGAAGACAAGCAAATCATGGCCGGAAAAAAATTCGCGCTGACTTTAGGTATCAAAGGCGCCAAGTACGATCACCTCGTCCTTACCGATGCTGACTGTCGCCCACGCGATGCACATTGGATCCGATCCATGGTTTCCGGATTCAGCGATCAACATCATATTGTGTTAGGTATCAGTCCCTATAACCGTGAGTCAGGATTTTTGAACTGGATGATTCGATCAGACGCGTTTCAAATCATCATGATGTATCTGACATCCGTCAAATGGGGCATGCCGTACATGGGAGTAGGGCGCAACATGGCATACACCAAAGACACCTTTTTTAGTGTCGGCGGATTTAAGTCGCATTACGCGCTTCCTTCGGGAGATGATGATCTGTTCATTCGCGATGCCGCAAATAAGAAAAATACGACCTTCAGCATTGCCACCTCTTCCCAAACCACGTCGGAGCCTAAAAAAAGCTGGAAGGCCTGGATTACGCAGAAAAGACGTCATTTCACAACAGCCCCACTGTATAGGACGAGAACAAAGATTTTCCTCGGATTGTGGCCGCTGACCTGGTTGATGATGCTGGCTTCCGGCATATGGTTGGCAACTTTCAACATTGCAACGTTGGTCGTTCTTTGTGTATTGGGGCTCCGTCTGGTGAGTCAAATTGTTATTTTTAGCCATTCAAGCAAGAAGCTTGGACTTTCCGGAGTAGGCTGGACCATGCCTTTTTCGGAGACACTACTAATACTAATGAGTGGATTATTGGGGGTGGCAAATGTGTTCAACAAGCCAAAAAAATGGATGTAGCAGCAAATCTATCTGACAAAGGTAAATACGATTACGCGTTGGTTCAACGTGCGTTGAAGGAGAAAGATCAGCGAGCCTATGGTGAACTGATGGAACGTTACAGGGAGTCGATTTACTTCATGTTGCTCAAAATGGTGAATAACCGCGACGACGCAGAAGACCTCACTATTGAGGCCTTTGGAAAAGCATTTAAGCGCCTTCATCAATACACGCCTCAATTTGCCTTCAGCACATGGTTGTTTAAGATCGCCACCAATAACTGCATCGATTTCATTCGTAAGAAGCGCATCCAGGCAATGTCGCTTGACACCGGCTATTCGAACGAAGATGGGGAGACCATGGAAATCGCCATTGCCGATTCGAAACTGGATCCGGAAGAAACCATGCAAAAGAAGGAGCGGATTCGAAAAATGCGTGACGTTGTGGCGCAATTGAAGCCGCGATACCGAAAATTGGTGGAGCTTAGGTATTTTGAAGAATACAGCTATGAAGAAATCGCTCAAGAGCTCGACCTTCCTTTGGGAACGGTAAAGGCACAGCTTTTCCGCGCACGTGAGTTCCTCTTCCAACTCATGAAAAACACCCGCGAGTCGATCTAGTATGGACATTCACATACTCCGCACTTATTTTCCAGGCCTCTCCGACCAGCAAATGAAGCTATTCGAGAAGTTGGTTCCTTTATATGAAGAGTGGAATGCTCAAATCAATGTCATATCGAGGAAAGATATCGAGCATCTTACGGAACGGCATATACTGCATTCGTTGGCCATTGCCAAACAAATACGTTTCACCCCGGGAAGTCGTATTCTCGATGTGGGCACAGGTGGAGGGTTTCCCGGAATTCCTCTGGCTATCATGTTCCCCGAAAGTCATTTCGTACTGGTTGACTCGGTAGGAAAGAAAATCAAGGTTGTAAAAGCTATTGCCGGAGAGTTGGGATTGGACAATGTTACTGCAATTCACGGCCGGGCCGAACAAGTCCCCGGGAAATTCGATTTTGTCGTAAGCAGAGCAGTGACTTCTCTGGAAAACTTTATTCCCTGGGTTCGCGCTAAGTTCCGAAGCGAAATGCAGAACGGCATCCCTAATGGCATACTGTACCTTAAAGGAGGAAACCTCGATGCAGAACTGAAAGCCCTCAAGGCTTATACAGAAGTTCTGGAATTGTCGGACTATTTCAAAGGTGAATTCTTCGAAACCAAGAAACTGGTTTACATCCAGATGGACTAACCCGCAACGGTGCATCATAGGCATCACCACCAACTACTATTTCGAATTGTCGATAACATAACACTTCGAGTTGCGATGAACAAATTGTAAGGAATGGGGTTCATCCTTCAGGAAAGTTTAGAAAACAAAAAAGGGTTCCACCGAACCCCTTTCTGTAAACCTGCAAGGAAAATTTTGAAACCAACGCAGTCCTGGAAAACTGCGCAACTATTAATAAGACGAACTTTAAATCAAGGGTTGCCTAAAGGGTTGTCAAAAAAAATCACTTTTATGTAAAGTTAGTTCGCAACCTACTCATTTTCAATCCACTAGCTTTGTATTTTTTTGTAAAAAAGATTTAGATTCATATCTGATATTCCATGATAATCTACTTTTGCGAAGCTTCAAATAGCAACCCGAAATACAAGGATTGGATCAAACGAGATTAATAAAGAACTGAGCAAGCACTACAATGCTGGAATTATGTACACTCAATCAGCGAATTGCCAGTAAATTCAGTTGCTTCCGTATGTACGAATTGAGATCGGATCGCCTGACGCCCAAGTACTGCTCGATTGCACGGTAGTATTCTTCATCCGTTGTGCCGCTATTCATAAAGTCCTTAAGCATTTCCCAGCCTCCATCCTCGAATACGCGTTGTACCACCAATCCACCCAAAACATAGTGGAAGGACGTATGAGCATCAAGATTATCTAGTTCCAACTTATTGTTCAGATCTATTTCGGGATGTTCATTTAAGTAGGTGGTGGTTCGGCGAATGTGCCAGTCCAGGCTCATACCCCGGCTCCCGCCCAAATAGGTTGCCAGTCCCTCCGTGATCCAAAAATGTTTATTCGGAAAATGCTCGTCG